>NZ_JAUBVK010000006.1:271424-366124 GCF_036705795.1 Microcoleus sp. ARI1-B5 | reverse complement strand
GTTATCAACCGCGCTAACTTGGGTATGGAAGTAATGCACGAGCGCAACGCTCACAACTTCCCGCTCGACTTGGCTGCTGCCCAAACCACTCCTGTGGCATTGGTTGCTCCTTCTATCAATGGCTAAGTTTTAGTCTGAGATAGATCTCAAGCGCTCCTAGAAATAGGGGCGCTTTTTGTTTGGGAAAATATATTTTTCTTGAATTCCTTCTTGCTTCTATCCGTTACCTCGGTTAGATCCGCTACATCGATCTTTTTTCCTTTTACCATCAACATCCATCGGTTAAGTCCGTTAGCTCGGTTAAATTCGTGGAGCGAACCCGTTGCCGAACTTCCTGCCATCCGTAAATTTTTATGCTTACTATAGAATATAGCCGCTAGGCCGATCGAGATACTGTGACATACTCCACGCGCGAAATCTCAAATTATCGTCTAGGATTCCAATAGTCGGATTCAGGATATGTTGGACTTGCCGTAGAGTATGTTGCTAGCAGCAATGCAATTGTCCCAATTCCAGAATCTAACCAGAGACAAATGTAGCTGATCGGGAGTCGCTCCTCACCGTCCCAAGCGCTCTATCTGTAAGGAGGATTTGTATTATGAAAGATGGACAAGAAGTACGCCGCGTCTCCACAGCAGCAGTCATTGCCGGTGTTTGCGGGTTGGCTTTAGTAACGGGAGGGGGCATTGCTTGGTGGACGGCGAGCCGTTCGCCAACCTCAGCAGATACGCAGTCTTCAGCTCCGACAACCGCTCCGGCGCTGTCCCCAAGTCCTGTGGAATCCCCTGCTGTAATTATCCCCGTACCCCCTCCAAATCCTGTGCAAGTGCCGCAGGCTCAGACGCCGCAGGTTCAGACGCCGCAGGTTCAGACGCCGCAGGCTCTGGCGCCGCAGGTTCTGGCGCCGAAGTCGCCTCCGCCAAAGCCTTTGCAGCAGGCTGGTGCCCAGACAGTGCAAGTCTACTGGGTTAAAGATGCTAGCGGCAAATTTGAGGCATTTCCTACGAAAGTAGCTATCGCACAAGCTGACAAGCCTGATGCAGCTTTACAAGCTGCTTTTAACAGTTTGTTGGCCGGGCCCAAGGATGCAACTGTTTCTAGCGAAATTCCTAAAGGGACAAAACTCCGGAGTTTGAGTGTCAAAAATGACGGAGTTTATGTGGATTTGTCTTCCGAATTTACTTCGGGGGGAGGCAGCACTTCGATGACGAGTCGGTTAGGGCAAGTTATCTATACGGCTACGAGTTTAAAACCGAATACCAAGGTTTGGATTTCGGTGGAAGGCAAGCCTTTAGAACTTTTGGGGGGCGAAGGTTTGGAAGTGGCTCAGCCGAGTACCCGCCAAATTTTTGACAAGAATTTTCCCCTGCGCTAACTTTTGATTCATTAGTTAGGAGTCCTGCCGTCATCAGTCATTAGTCATTAGTCTGAATGCAGAAAGTAGGGATTGATAACTGATAACTCATAACTGATGATATCGTGGACATGAGCATCCGAATAATAATTTTCGGAGTGAGCGTGCTGTGCCGCACAGCGAAGGATCGCACAGCCAAGCGTCCCGCACGGCGAGCAGGGTATAATTCCGTAGTTACCGGATTTGATATAACTGATGACTGATGACGGCAGGACTAATGACTGATGACGGCAGGACTAATGACTGATGACGGCAGGACTAATGACTGATGTTCAGTGCTTGGTAGTCAGGCTAAATGCCCGAAAGTGGAGGGCTTGCTGTTCGATCCGGGTAGCAAGCCGATCGCACACCATATTACACAGCTCAAAAATTAACTCATCTTGCACCTTATAATAAGCTGATGTCCCTTCACTCCGGCGAGTGAGGATACCAGCTTGGAGCATGAGTTTTAGGTGCTTAGAAACATTGGCTTGACTCGTTTGAGTAGCTTCCACCAACTCTTGCACGCATTTTTCGCCGTCGCGAAGCAAGTTCAAAATTCGTAAACGCATCGGCTCGCTCAGAATACTGAAATACTCAGCAACTTGTTGCACAACCTCTTGCGGGACAGGCTGGGATGACTTCATCAAACTCACCGGAGAGAAGTGATCTCGAAATATTAGCATTTATTCTGTCCATAACAATAAAGTAATCCTTTAATCCGGATTAATTCGCATCAAAATTTGACCGTATTCGACAGGTTCCCCATTTTGCACTAAAATTTCCATCACTTGACCGGACACTTCATCAGCATCAATCTCGTTCATCAGTTTCATCGCTTCGATAATACAGACTGTCTGGCTGACCTTGATGCGATCGCCCACATTGACAAAAGGCGGCTCGTCGGGAGCAGCAGCGCGATAAAAAGTTCCTACCATCGGCGAGATAATTGCCACCCATTTGGTATCGACAGGAGCAGGCACGGCAGCAGGCGCGGCAGCAGGCGCGGCGGCAGGCGCGGCGGCCAGAGCAGGTGCTAAATTTTGGCCGACAGCAGGAGGTGACGCCGCAGTGGGGCTAGCAACAGCGCTGGGCGCGATCGGAGCGACACTCGCCGCAGTAGTAGGGAGCGCAGCAGCAGTGCCTGGTTCGCTGGCTAGAATGCCTTTGCGTACAGTCAGTTCAAGCTCCCCACTTTTTAACGTCAGTTCCGAAATGCCAGTTTTGTCTAAAACAGTTAGCAGTTCGCAAAGCTGGTTTAAGTCTAGTTGCACAGCAGATTCAAGGGTAATTGAGAATTGAGCATTGAAAATTGAGAATTGAAAATCCGGCGAAGCTAGGAAACTCCACCGATTTTGGAGGCCAAAGGGATAGTTTTTAGGCTTTGAGCGATGAGCGATAAATTTTTAGCTATTTAACTCAGAACTCAAAACTCAAAACTCCCCTTTCCTCCATCGTTGCTACTCTCGGCCGAGGTACTTGTCTTCACGAGTATCAATCCGAATCCGTTCTCCAATGGAAATAAATAGAGGCACCATAATCTGAGCTCCGGTGGAGACAATCGCGGGTTTGCTGCCGCCGGTGGCAGTATCTCCTTTGACTCCGGGATCGGTTTGTGTCACTTCCAAGACGACAGAGTTGGGCAGTTCCACTTCCAGGATTTGGTCGTTCCAGCGAAGGATGTTGACTTCCATCCCTTCATTGAGGTACTTGACACGATCGCCTATTTGCTTAGCAGTGAGGGTACTTTCCTCGTAAGTTTCCATATCCATAAAGACGAACTGGTCGCCCTCTTTATAGGTATGCTGCATCGCGCTCTTTTCCAGGTTGGCTTGAGGCATAGTCTCGCCAGCCCGGAAGGTTTGTTCTACTACGTTTCCGGTTTGGACGTTTTTTAATTTTGTCCGCACAAAAGCTGAACCCTTTCCGGGCTTGACGTGGAGGAATTCGATAACCCGCCACACGCCGTTATTCCATTCAATTGAAACACCTGGTCGAAAGTCGTTACTGGAAATCATATAAATTGTTGCGGGCAATCCCGTCGCCGGGGGGGCACGGGGGAACTACAGTCAGTCGATTTTAGATTTGAGATTTTAGATTTGAGATTTACTTGCAGCTCCGTGAATCTGCGAGCTTGAACCCAGGTCTAAAATGTTCGATCTCTCCACGACAGGAGTCTGGGGATTGTATCCGTTTTTGAGCGGGGGTCAGCTTAAAGCCGCAGTCTAGCTGACGGCATCAAAAAGCAATTGGCAATTTATTTTACCGTTCAAAGGGAGCAAGTGCTGTACTCCAAGCTAAAAAGCTCTGGCTTGGTGAGCCGGAGTTCGGCCACCGATGTAACGGATAGAAGGCGATCGCGCGCTGTGGGAAGATAATAGAGGCAATAAAAGTTAAACTTATAAAGTTATGTTGCATTGGCCTAATTTCTCGATCGATACGTGCAAGCGCTGGGTCAAAACCGCCGCTTTAGCAGTCCTGCTATTCACTCTCGGACTCAGTTTTAGCTCGGTATCCTATGCCAAACGCCCCAGCAGCAGTATGCCTGCGGGGAATGCGATTACCGACGGCAGGGCGCTGCTGCGCTACGCTTTACCTCTTGACAATCAGACTGTGCGAGAGTTGCAAATCAGTCTCGAAGACATTGGCAACCACATCCGTTCTAAACGTTGGGGGCCCATCAGCAGCGATGTCAGCAAGGCTTCGAGGATTCTCAACCTGCGGGAGTCTGACATTTTAGGGAGTATTCCCGAGGCGAAACAGCCGGAAGCTGAGGCGCTAGTTGCACGAGTCAAGGAGGGAATTGCTGATCTGGAAAAGGCTGTTGAGGCTAAAGACAGGGAAAAAGTCACTGACTTGAAAGCCACAATACTCGGTTCGGTAGGCGAAATCGAAGAGTTGATGGTAACAAAGTTTCCGTTTGAAGTGCCTGCAAAGTATGCTAATCTGCCTCAACTGAAAGGCCGCGCTACTGTGGCTGTGGAAACTCAAAAGGGGACAATTACTGTTGTGGTTGACGGCTACAGCGCGCCTGTGACTGCTGGTAATTTTGTGGATTTGGTCGATCGAGGTTTTTATGACGGTTTGCCGTTTATTCGATCGGAAGAATCCTATGTTTTGCAAACGGGAGATCCCGAAGGCAAGGAAGTGGGTTTTATTGACCCAGGTACTGGCAAATACCGAAATGTGCCGCTGGAAGTGCTCGTCAGAGACGAAAAAGATCCTATTTACGGGATTACTCTAGAAGATGCGGGGCGCTATCGCGACGAGCCTGTTTTGCCTTTTTCGGCTTTCGGTACTGTGGCGATGGCCCGCGCTGAAGCTGAACCAGACAGCGGTTCTTCTCAGTTTTTCTTTTTCTTGTTTGAACCAGAACTCACGCCCGCTGGCTTGAATCTGTTGGACGGGCGGTATGCTGTTTTTGGTTACATGATTGAAGGAAAAGAGGTTTTGGAGCAACTGAAGCAGGGAGACAAGATTATATCTGCTAAGGTGATTAAAGGGAAGGAAAATTTGGTTCAACCTCAAGTTTAATCGATCGAGGCGATTGAAATCGCTGCTTGTCAAACAAAGCCCGCCTCCGCGGGCTGGCAGAAACAATAACAAATAAGAAAGAAAAAAATGGCGATTGAAATCGCTTCTTGTCAAACAAAGACCGCCTTCGCGGGCTGGCAGAAATTATGACAAACAAAGACGGCGATTGAAATCGCTTCTTGTCGAACAAAGACCGCCTCTGCGGGCTGGAAGAGTTAATCACATTAGTTGAAGTTTAATTAAGATCATTATTTTGATATACTGAGATTCGTTATTCCAACTAGCAATTATAACGCTATTATGGCAATTTTAGAATTTTTATTGGTAATTGGTTTGGGCGGATTCGCAGGCTTGTTGATTGTCAACAATCTGAATGAAAGCAAGCAAAAGCGACAGTTGGATGAGGCTTTTTATCAGTTGTTGGAAACTCAAAACAGTCAGATGTCGCTGATTCAATTGGCGGCTAGCGCGAGGGTTGAGGCTGAAGTGGCTCAGCAGTATTTAAACCGGCAAGTTAAGATTTTTTCGGCGGTTTTAGAGGTAGACGATGAAGGAGATACTTTTTATAGGTTTCCGAGGTTGCGCTTGCCGCCGAGTTCGGGTAAGGAATGGTAATGCAGTTGACAGTTGACAGTGGACAGTTGACAGTGGACAGTTGACAGTTGTTAGTTGTTGGTTGTTGGTTGTTGGTTGTTAGTTGTTAGTTGTTAGTTGTTAGTTGTCATTGGTTCAGGAATTACGCACCAATAACGTGCTACAGGTAAGACACCTGTTCCATAACACATTGAGTTTATTGCGGGATGGGCATCTTGCCCGCCCCCATCTCACTAAAAAATCCTTTTTAATGCTGATTAAAGATATCGGAGAACAAGGTCTTTTAAGAAGACTACAAAAATTCTGCCCTGCAGAAATAGTCGGAGATGATTGCGCTGTACTTCGGACAAATCCTCAGCAATCTCTGGCGCTGACGACGGATATGTTGGTGGATGGAGTGCATTTTAGCGATCGCACTACAGGCCCTTATTATGCAGGATGGCGGGCGGCGGCGGCAAATTTGTCGGATCTGGCCGCCATGGGTGCAACGCCTCTGGCGGTGACGGTAGGCCTCGCTGTGACTGCGGATACGGCTGTAGAGTGGGTGGAAGAGTTTTATCGGGGGATGACGGCTTGTTTGGAAGTGTATCATACGCCGATCGCCGGTGGGGATGTGGTGCGATCGCCCGTGGTGACTGTGGCGATTACGGCTTTCGGACAGGTTGAGGAAAATCGTACCATTCGCAGGTCAAATGCGATCTCGAATTGGGCGATTGTGGCGACTGGCGTGCACGGAGCGTCCCGCGCGGGATTAGAATTGTTGTTGAATCCAGAATTTGGACAAAATCTGGAAAAGGGCGATCGAACTTCTTTAATTCTCGCTCATCAGCAGCCTAAACCGCGAGTGGATGTTTTGCCGATTTTGTGGGAAATTTTAGATGCTGCGGGTGCGATGGAACCCCCCCTCAGTCCCCCCCTTGCTAAGGGGGGGAAGCAAGAGTTGGAAATGGAACCCCTGATGAAGGGTGATAAACAAGAGTCAAATTCTCCTTCTCCCCCCCTTAGCAAGGGGGGGCCGGGGGGGGTTAATTCCCCAATTGCGATTGCTGGAATGGATAGCAGCGATGGTTTGGCTGATGCGATTATTCAGGTTTGTCGGGCTAGCGGTGTTGGTGCAAAAGTCGATCGCACGAAAATACCAATTCCCGATATTTTCAGCGAAATAGTATCAACCGAGACAGCTTTAGATTGGGCCTTGTACGGGGGTGAAGACTTCGAGTTAGTGCTGTTTTTACCGATCGCAAATGCTGAGTTATTAGTGGAAAAAATAGGAAATGGAGCCGCGATTGTGGGAATCACTACGGATAGCACCGATATCTGGTTGAGTGATAGCAGCGGTATTTGTCCTGATGTTGGGTTAAAGATCGATCGAGGATTTCAACACTTCTAAATTCTCTCTTATCTCTTAGTCCGCTTGGCATGGACATCGTTTGTAGAGACGCGGTTTCAACCGCCGAGTCTCTCTTCCGCTTCCTGTAAAATATCATTAACGGGTGGACTTTGGGAATCGGGCAATCTGGGAGGTTCAGACTTACGCCGAAACCATCTGTACTTATTGATTTTCCACGCACCATTAATCCAGCCCACCAATCCAGAAACCACGATTACCGCCAAGAGACTCCACAACAGACTAGCTACAGCCGGATGAATGCGATCGCCATTTTGAGGTATTCTGAACACTATGTCTCTCTCTACATAATTCGCAACCGCAGACACCACAATGCCTCCAGCCCCTAATCCAGTACCGAGTATTTGAATGGTTCTTTCTAGGGAGCGATCGATTTCTGCTTGTTCAATATCTACAATCCCCGCCACCACATCCACCGCAATCTTAATCAAATCAGTGCCATGTTTGAAATAGCCTAAATCACCCTGAATTTGTCTTTGAAAATACGGAGAATTTTTATCAATAAAAAACTTGAATGTTGTTAAATATTCGGTTGATGCTTGCCATTCATCACATATTTCATATAGTTTTTCCTGATAATTGTAACCATGAATATTTATTGTATTATTTGAATTTTCTAAACATTCTAATTCTCTTTGATAATTCAAACTTTCTCGAAGTAACTGTTTGTGTGTGATTTTCAGAGAGGTTAAAGACTCATCTGTATTAACCTTTTCCTCGGAAGCAACATCATTATTCGATTCAAACTCAGGGATTTTTGTTTCTAAGCTAGCGATTATCCCCTCAATTTCTCCATATAGTCCCTTGAGTAAAGCAGAAATTCTGCGGCTATCCAGAAAAGCTTTAGTGATTTTATGGCGATAATAAAACAGTTCAAATAAAGGTTGAAGAATTTGCTTTAATTTTTCCTCAATCTCATCGTCAACCAGATAAACAAACACTTGTAGTTGACTTTTGAGCGAACTGTACTCAAAAATTCGAGAATCCAGTAACTCAGTATCGCGGTAAAAAGGTGGACGCACAGATGCTTCGGGGAACAGATTCTTTAAACATTCATCCGCAACTTGGCGGAGGTATTTTTTAGTGCGAGGTTGATAGGTTGGTAATTTGTAGGTAATAAAAATAGTCTGTCCCAGCCCATCTTCATAACTATCAGCAAGCATGAGATTATTAACATTAAAATCTTTTAATGCTGCTATATCTATATCTTTATTTTCATCCTTTTTTGGGCTGCCAATTCTTGCTAAAATGCCTTCGCTATCATCATCCAAAAGGCAAAACCTGAAGGAACCATCAATTTTATTTGAATGCGAAAACTTCTTGACTTGAGTGAGGGGATAACCGAGGTTGGCTTGGGAAAATATTAGCTCTTTTTCCGGGCTGAAATGTTGCCAGATATTATTAGCCCAAGTCCAGATAGAGTTGACTTCGGTTTTGCTTTCGCGGCTGAGTTGGTAGCTGTAGATGTAGATTTGGGGATGGTCAATTTTTAGCATTTGCTTTGTCAATGCGTTTTTTCAAGTTTGCTTCTAGTTTTTTGAGATCTTCTAGTTTTTTGAGATTGGGAGATATATTGATGAGTGTTTCATAACCGGGCGTGACTTTTGCTTCGGCATCATCGAGATTTTTTATGTTCAGAATTTTAATTTCATCTCTCACCTCTCTAAACTGTCTATAGAGTGCATTAATAGCCTCTTCTACAGTATCGTTATCAGCACCAGATTCTGCCAAGGGCAGGATTTGGGTGAGTAATTGTTCGATAAAAGCGGGAGTAAGAATTGTGGGCGCGGTGGTAATCGCGTTGTATATTTGGGACAAAATATCGACTTCATTCATAAATTTACCTCACTTTGGTTTAATTCTGGCCTGTTGATTGATGATTGTATGATAATTCCAACTGCTGTAGGGGCGGGTTCGCCGAAATATTTGACACCCAGCGATGGATTGTAAAAACCCGCCCCACCCACCTAAAAATTCGGATTACGATGCTATTGTAGAGATAGATTGTAGGTTATATCCTAGCCGGGGCGGGTTTATGAAATCTCTGGTTTTCATCAGAGATGGTTGGTGAACCCGCCCCTACAACATTTGCACATTCAGATTATAACCCTATGGCACAAAACGCTCCCCAATGATAAACATCGCCGTAGGGTTGTTCATCATCATTGTAGCCTTTTAATTCCTTGAGTATGAGTTTTTTCTGAGCTTTATCGAAACTATCGGATTCCTCCACCCATGTTAGCAAATCTGGGGTTTTGGCAGACTTAAACCAGCGCTGGGTATGCTGGAGGGCTTTACCGATTCTAACTTCAGGTTGTAGCAATTCATAGAATTTTACCATTATCAACGCGGTGGAGAGGTCGTTGACAGCCCAAAGACTGGCTAGGGTTCCCATTGCTCCGGCGTGGATAAATCCTGTCGGCAATCCAATATAATCGGAGCGATTGTTGGTGTCAATGAGGGCGGTTTCGCAGGCGGAAAGCACGACTAGGCGGCAATGTTTGAATTGCAATAGCAAGATATCTGCTAATGTTAGACAATTGTTAATATCGGCTGTTTTGCCTTCGCGCCATTCCACGTAGCAATCTGATTCATTCTCCTCGGTGCCCGCCCTCGACTGGGAATCTCCGGGGATGATACCCCCAGACAATATCAAAAACGATTTTAGCGGATCGTCGGGATTAAAGGAGCCGTGACAGGAAAAGTGCGCGCAGTGGGCGTTTTCTAACCGATCTAGATACTTTTCTAGGAGATTTGTTTTACTCGCTTCATCGCCGAGGAGAATTTGACTTATCGCGAATTTGGGGGCGATGCTGGTAACTTCTAAATCGGTGTACTGCAGATCCGAGGTGGGGTTTTGCAGGGCGAGGAGTTGGTCAAAATTTGGGTGGATGGTAATCTGTTGCAGGAGTTGGCAACTGGGGGCGTATTGAATGCCTTCGAGGTATCTATCTAATAAGAATTCGCCGTCACTTAGGGGTAGGGCGTGGAGGGGGAACAGGTGCAGCAACCAGTGGAGAATTAGGATTAAGCGCGTACTTGATGGCGGCAGAATTGTGGTGATTTGGAGGATGTCTGCGAGGCGCTGGAGATAGGTAGCAAGTTGCTTTTGCCAGTCGGTTTTGCTTTGTTTGTAGGCTTCCCGGTATTCAATAACTAAATCGGTTAATTCATCCCATTGACGGTGGCGGTGCACTGTCAGCACGTCGGGGTAAGTGAGGACAAAGGTGATGATTTCTTCGTTGGTGATGTACCACTCAATGAGGGCGGTGTTTGGGGTGAGGAGTTGGGTGATTTCGCTGAAGGTGATGGGTGCTAGGGTTTTGGGGATTTCCTGTTTTTGGGCGATTACTTCTGCAAGGTTGCGGGCTTTGTTGGCTTCGGCATATAAGAGTGCTTCTTGGTTGCTTTGGCGATCGAGACATACCTGCACCATGCCTTTGTAGAGTCTATCCCACTGCAAGTCGTGTTTTTGCTTGGTTTCATTTTGCGATTCCAACTTCCGCAGTTGGGCGGCTCCGGCTATGGCATTTTTAAAGGTATCGTAGGCAGTTTGGAGAGTTGCTGCTTTTTGGTTTGTGTCTTCTGGTTTTTCTTGGTTGATGTAGTCTAGTTTTGCCAGATAAGCCCAGCCCAGGTTATTTAAGGTTCCTACATTCTTGAACGGGAAATCCTCAAGGGTACGAACAGTTAAAGCAGCCTCATAACACTCGATCGCCCGTTCCAGATTTTCTGCCCGCGAACCGTTTATCCTGTCAATGCAGGCAGCAGCTAGGTTATTTTGAGTCATTGCCCAATCTTCACGGAAATCCTCAAGGGTATAGACAGTTAAAGCAGCCTCATAACACTCGATCGCCCGTTCCAGATTTTCTGCCCGCGAACCGTTTATCCTGTTTCTGTAGGCAACTGCTAGGTTATTTTGAGTCATTGCCCAATCTTCAGGGAAATCCTCAAGGGTACGAACAGTTAAAGCAGCCTGATACAACTCGATCGCCCGTTCCAGATTTTCTGCCCGCGAACCGTTTATCCTGTTACTGTAGGCAGCAGCTAGGTTATTTTGAGTCATTGCCCAATCTTCAGGAAAATTCTCAAGGGTACGAACAGTTAAAGCAGCCTGATACAACTTGAGCGCCCGTTCCAGATTTTCTGCCGGGGAACCGTTTATCCTGTCACTGTAGGCAAGGGCTAGGTTATTTTGAGTTTGAGCAAACATTTCGCTTCCCGGTTGCCGATTATTTAAAACTATTTGATAACCAGTAATCGCAATTTCAATATTATTCGCTCTACTGCCAATGGGAAAGTTTTTAATATGAATACTCAACTTTTCAATGAGGGCGACAATTAACTCAATTGTTTCTGGATTTTGGTCGGCAATTAACCTCTGGGCTACTTGCTGTAAAGTCTCGGCAAAACTGGCATTCAAGAGATGTTGCCGTTGTTTTAGTATCGGGTAAATTACTTTAATATCGCTATTGCTAGCTGCTTCTGCTTGCAATAATTCTAGGATAAATTCTGCATATTCTTGGGAATCTTCACCTTCGGAGTGAACTCGATCGCCGTTTTCATTCATAGGTTATAGTTAATAGTTGATAGCGTTTGCATAATTGCTGTAGGGGCGGGTCGCCAACCATCTTTAATACCCACAAACAATCCCCATAAACCCGCCCCCACCCTACCCAAGAAATTCGCTCGCTTGTTTCCAATTTTCCTACAAATGCGATCGGTCGTTTTCCGGTTTTCCCGAAAGTGCGATTCCCTACGGGATAGCTTCGCTTCACGGGAATTTGTCCTTGGGAGGGGGCGGGTTTATTTCAATTGTTGGTACTCATTAGAGATGGTTGGCGAACCCGCCCCTACACAATTAATGGTATGACAAACTAATAATTAGAGTGAATTTATTTTAGCCTAATTATGGCAAAAGCTGCTAGGGAGCGATCGACCGTTTTCCAATTCTCCAAAGGGCGAGAAACCGGGTTTTTGCGAGAATTTTTGGTGAGAGGCGAAGATATCGGAAAAAACCCGGTTTCTGAGATGGTGCGTGGTGGCGAGAAACCGGGTTTTTGCGAAGATATTTAATCGGAGGCGAAGATATCGGAAAAAACCCGGTTTCTGAGATTGTTAAAGCTGCATCACTTTAGGCATTAGCCAGCTTCTTTTGAATCATTGCCCAATATTCAGGGAAATCCTCACGGGTATATACTGTTAAAGCTGCTTCATAAAACGATCGCGCTTTTTCGAGATTTTCATCCCGCGAACCGTTGATTCTGTCATTATAGGCATTACCTAGGTTATATTGAATCATTGCCCAATCTTCAGGAAACTGTTCGGGGGTACGAACAGTTAAAGCAGCGTCAAAAAATGCGATCGCGCGATCGATATTTTCCGCCCGCGAACCGTTGATTCTGTTGGCGTAAGCAGCAGCTAAGTTATTTTGAGCCATAGCCCAATCTTCCGGGAAAGCCTCAAGGGTATAGACTGTTAAAGCAGCGCCATAAAGGGCGATCGCCATTTCCACATTTTCGGCCCGCGAGCCCTTTATTCTAGTAATGTAGGCAGCAGCTAGGTTGTTTTGAGTTTGAGCAAACTTTTCGCTTCCGGGTTGCCGATTATTTAAAACAAGTTGATAAGCGGCAATTGCAATTTCAATATTATTCGCTCTATTCCCACCGGAAAAATTAGTAATATTAAGGGTCAAGTCTTCAACCAGGCTGACAATTGAATCAATAGTTTGTGCATTTTCCCCACCAACTAACCTCTCCATTACTTGCTCTAAAATCTCAGAAAAACGAGGATTGAGGAGATGTTTTCGTTCGGCTAGCATCGGGTAAATTACTGCTGTATTGCTATTGCTACCATCTTCTGCTTGCAATAATTCTAGGATAAAGTTTGCATACTCTTGGGGATTTTCACCTTCGGAGATATCGCCATCGTTGATATCGATTAATTGTGCTAGCTGGCCGATCAGATTTCGCAGGAAATTAGCGCCGTTTTGTCCTCCTTGCTGTGCCATTTTTTCTGCTACCAACTCGCAAGTTTCCAGAAAGTGGACATCCAACAATTCTGAGTTATCTTGTAATATCTGGGGCTCTTCGCCGTTGGGGCAATTCAGCAGGGTGTGAATTAGTTCTAGGTAGGCTTGGGCGCGGTTTTCTTCCATTGTTGGGGAGTTGTGAATAATATCGGGTTTATTTTATCATGGTTGTGCGTGGGTGGCCAGAAACCGGGTTTTTGCGACAATTTTTGGTGAGAGGCGAAGATATTGGAAAAAACCCGGTTTCTTAGATTGTCGGTGGGTAGCGAGAAACCGGGTTTTTGCGACAATTTTTGGTGAGAGGCGAAGATATGGGAAAAAACCCGGTTTTTTAGATTGTCGGTGGGTGGCAATTATTCAAAATCTCTACGCAAACAATTCGGCTACTGACACGCTAAAACCCGGTAACAAAGGACTGGTTAAGTTATCTTCTTTAAATAAAGTCATCGCTAATTTCAAGACTCCGCTTTCCCGACGGTAAATTTCTACTTTTTGCTGTATGCGGTCAAAAATCCAATATTCGCGCACGCCTTGAACTGAATATAATTTTAACTTGGATTGGCGATCGCGCTTTTCATTCTCTTCACCGGGAGACATCACCTCTACCACCAACTCTGGTGCACCAGCCAAATGTCCGGCTTCATCTAATATCTGTGCTAAAAGTTCATAGCTTACCCACACTACATCAGGAATAACATTATCACTATCGGTGAAAATCAGACCCGTAGTTGTTGCAGCCTTACCTAAACCTGTCTCTATTGACCAATTACCCAAGGTTCTGCAAACATTATCAACAATATTTTGATGTTCCCAGCGAGGTGCTCTTGTCACAACCAATTCTCCTTCGATTATTTCGTAACGGTTGCCGTTATCGGGTAAGGATTCTAAATCAGCGCTTGTCCAGCGAACTTTTTCTGTAGTTGACATAGCTTTGACTCCGCTCTGTTCTATTTTAATTATATACCAGTCTTTTCATAATTTTGACCGCAGATGTTGGCGGATGTACGCGGAGGGACGCGGATGAATCGTGGGTGGGTGGCCAGAAACCGGGTTTTTCTTAGGTTGTGCGTGGGTGGCCAGAAACCGGGTTTTTGCGAGAATATTTGATCGGAGGCGAAGATATCGGAAAAAACCCGGTTTCTTAGATTGTGTGTGCAGACAAACCGCCCGGTTTTCTAATGCCTGCACAATGCTACCTTTGGCATTAATCTATCTAAAATTTGTCCGATCGCCATTACTGTCCAATCAATATCAGCTTCAGTTGTTTCGCGCCCCAGTGTCAAGCGAATTCCACCAACTGCGCCGGTTTCGTCGTATCCCATTGCCAATAATATCGGACTGGGCGTGAGTTTGCCGCTGCTGCAAGCGGAACCGGAACTAATGCCAATTCCGGCTAAATTTAGCTGTCTGACTAGAGTTTTGCCTGTGATTCTCTCTGTATCTCTCTTTTGGTAAGGGCGACAGGAAGCGGAGACAATGCAAAAACTGGTGTGGTGTGGCAGTCGGTAATATCGATCGCCCGTTGGGACTAAACTGGGTATGTGAGCTAATCCGTCAAAAAGTCGATCGCGCAATCCAATTAACCTCGGCGTTTCCACATCCATTTCCTGCAAAGCCAACTCCGCCGCCACTCCAAAACCGACGATTGCGGGCAGCGCTTGCGTCCCTGAACGCAGTTTCAACTCTTGTCCGCCCCCGCCGAACATTGGCACTAATTCTAGTCCTGGACGCACGTAAAGCGCGCCTGCACCTTGCGGCCCGTAAAGTTTGTGACTCGAAAGCGAAAGCAAGTCTACGGGGAGTTTCTGCACGTCAATCGGCAATTTACCCGCAACTTGAACTGCATCGGTGTGAAATATGATATTGCGATCGCGCGCAATTTGCGATAATGCTTCTATTGGTTGCAGTGTACCAACTTCGCTTTGTCCGTAGATGATGGAAATTAGCACAGTGTGCGATCGCAGCGATTCTTGCAAATCCAAAGGATGAATTCGCCCATATTTATCTACGGGTAATCGCGTTACTTCCCATCCCAATTGTTCGAGTTGTCGCACCGGTTCTGAGACTGCAGAATGTTCTACGCTGGAAATAATGATATGCTGCGGTTTTGTATAAAGACGGGCAATTCCCATAATTGCTAAATTGTCCGCTTCAGTGCCGCCCGAAGTAAAAATCATCGATTCCGGTAGCGCATTAATCAAGCTAGCAACCTGCATTCTGGCTAATTCTAAAGCAGTCGCCGCCCTTTGTCCCCACTCGTGCAAGCTGGAAGGATTCCCCCAATGCTGAGTCAGAGCTTTTTGCATGGCTTCAATTGCTTCTGGGCGTGTCGGCGTTGTAGCACTATAGTCGAGATAAATTTGCATGGTTTTAATGAGTTAGTTGTTAGTTATTATTGGTTAGTTGTTATTTGTTAGTTGTTATTTGTTGGTTGTCACGAGTCTGTGGGTGGTTTGCTTTTGGGTATTTTCTTAATTTTAAACGCTTGAGTATTTGCTTTGCTTTGAATTGAGTTTAGGTAAGCGTTGAGTTTGGGAGATAGTTCGTCTATTAAAGGTTTTATGCGCTCGATTTGCTCGGTGGTTAACAGGTGTCGGGCACAAGCTAATCTTAACCAGTGTCTTGTTTCATGCAGTGACCCCCTGGCTATTTTGATAAAACGTTGATTATCATTGTAGTTATACCGCCCATTCCCCTCGGCAATATTAGCACCAATACTATCGACTGACCTAACCAATTGTTGCCCCACTGTATTTTTAGCAAAGAAATCCCAGGATAGAACAATAAACCAAACTTCATTAGAAATTTGCTCTGCTAATTGATAAACCTGCAACTCTTGAAACCTAACCATACATTTAAAATTTGAACATTGAACAATTATAACATCTTCCCAAAAAAAGCACAATAACAACTAACAACTAACAACTAACAACTAACAACTAACAACTAACAACTAACAACTAACAACTAACTAACTAACTCCCGGGTTTGCAAACGTTGTAGTCTTCGTGGGACAAAACTTTTTGGGGAATTAAGAAAGTGCCGCAATCTTCACAAAGCATTCTGTAGTTGCGTGTTACAGGAATACTCACAATCCAGCGGTTGTGACGCAGGCGTTTGCCGCCGAAATCTCTGTAATTCTTATTTTCCCCCAAAGCTGCTATAATAGCGCGGGCTTTAGTAACTACATGGTCGGGTAGACCTCTAAGATCGATGATATCTCTAGCAAATGATGCTTCCCTCTCTTGTTTTTTGATTTGTTTTTCTGCCAGCACTTCAACATATTGCTGCTGCGCCATCAACTCTTGCGTGCAGCGATGGCACGCTTTACCATATCCTTTGTGACCGCAATCAAAAATTGTTTTTCTTTTAGCCATAAAGCATCAGTATCGGGTTTGACCCACGCCCCTGAATGCTGCTACCCTACCAGTGATGCTTCCGGCATCGAGGCAGTTCTACAAGACGCAAAATCTATTCCCTGTCATAAATTTAATAGTTTTAACTTTGCTTGATCCAATATCTTTTCACTCTGAATAGACCGATGACCTCAATAAAATTTTAAATTTTGTGAATGTACTTTATTCTAATTTACCAGGTTTGTGTTGTGTTGGACTGCTGGCGATCGCCCTGGCGGCTTGCGGACAAACCAAGCAGGACGTGCAGAATTTACCTCCCACTCTGGCTCCGCTGCCTCAAGACCCCTTGTTGCAAGTATACTTCAATCAGTCCCTCACTTCGAGTTATACAGAGCCCTATCGCGCACAAACTAGACCTGGTGATGATTTAGAAAAGTTAATCGCCGAGGCTGTAGCAAGTGCTGAATCGACCGTAGATGTAGCGGTTCAGGAGTTTCGCTTGCCCGGTATTGCCAGGGTTTTGGCCGATCGCGCGCGATCGGGAATTAAAGTTAAATTAATTGTCGAACATCTGTACACTCGCCCTTGGGGCGATTATACAGCCCAGGAGTTGGCGAAATTGCCCGATCGAGAGCGCGAACGCTACAGCGAATTTGTTCAACTCGCCGATACCAATAAAGACGGCAAATTAAGCCCGGAAGAAATCAAGCAAAACGATGCTTTGGTAATTGTCCAGGATGCGGGGATTCCTGTAATTGACGATACTGCTGACGGAAGCAAAGGCAGCGGTTTGATGCACCACAAATTTGTAGTGATTGACGGCAAAACAGTCATCGCAACTTCGGCTAATTTTACGACCAGCGATATCCACGGCGATTTCAAGACAGCAGCAAGTCGCGGCAATGCCAACAATTTGCTAAAAATTGCCAGCCCTAAACTAGCGCAACTATTTACTCAAGAATTTAACATTATGTGGGGCGACGGGCCCGGAGGTAAACCGGACAGCAAATTTGGCATAAAAAAGCCGTTTCGTCAAGTCCAAAAAGTGAGAGTTGGTAATGCGACAGTTGCGGTGCAATTTTCACCGACAAGTGCGACTTTGCCTTGGGAAACAAGCCCAAATGGTTTGATTAACAAAACCTTGGGTAGTGCGAAAAAGTCTGTTAATTTGGCACTGTTTGTATTTTCGGCTCAGCGGTTGTCAAATACTCTGGAACTTGAATCTAGGCGCGGTGTGGCGGTGCGAGCTTTGATTGACCCAAATTTCATTTATCGCCCTTACAGCGAAGGTTTAGATATGATGGGGGCGACTTTGATGCAAGATTGCAGGTTAGAAGCTGACAATCGCCCTTGGAGAAAGCCGTTGACTGCGGTGGGAATGCCGCTGTTACCCACGGGCGATCGCCTGCACCACAAGTTCGGCGTTATCGACGGTAAAACCGTGCTTACAGGCTCTCACAATTGGAGTGAGGCTGCTAATCACGGGAATGACGAGACGCTGCTGGCGATCGACAGCCCGACGGTTGGGGCCCATTTTGAGCGGGAGTTCGATCGGCTGTACAAAGGTGCCATCTTGGGAATTCCCGCCCGAATCAAACAGAAAATTGACGCTAAGAAAAAAGAGTGCGAGTCAGTACAAGCAGCATCAAAATCTGCGGATGCTAAACCTCAAATTGCAGGTAAAAAGTTAGTTAATTTGAATGCAGCAACTCAGGAAGAATTAGAAACTTTGCCTGGAGTTGGGCCGAAGTTAGCCGAGAGAATTATTGCAGCGCGGGAAAAGCAGCCTTTTGAGTCTTGGGAGGATGTCGAAAGATTGCAAGGAGTGGGAACAAAGACTGCAGACAAGTGGCGCGATCGAGTAACTTGGTAATTAGGTTCTGGGCATCGGACTGAGCGTCCTTCCTCCCCCTGGTTCTGGGCATCGGACTGAGCGTCCTTCCTCCCCCTGGTTCTGGGCATCGGACTGAGCGTCCTTTCTTTATAAACTAAGCAGGAAGGACGCTCAGTCCGAACGATCAAACCTATTTTATCGATCTTGACAACAGATATGCTCTCTAGTTAAAATCACGCTTAAAAAAATGCTATCTCTTCAGATGGAAGGTATAAAGAGATGAAACGCGCCAGATATTTTACGGGGCAGCAACCAATCAAATTCCTAGCTCTTTTGGTGGGAGCAATTTTTGTGACGCTAGCAGCTTTCACAGTTAGCGCCCAGCAGACTAGCGAAGCACAATTTCGGGTAAAAAACGAAAACAGTTTTAATATTAACATGATTCAATTTAAGCGCGTTGAATATGTAGGTCAGTGTCCCGGAAGTGGCATCTCCCCTGATTCGCAAAGCGCTCGATTTGTTTCCAGCAAGACTCCCCCCGCCCCTAACAGAAGAGTGCTGATTAAAAATGTGACCGATGGCATGGAAACTAACCCCTATCCTTACACGGATAGAAGTTATGACAAAGGTGAGTTTTCCGAAGACTTTGCATTTAAGTTGGGTAGCAGTCACAAAACAAGAACTTTTTCGGTTTTAGAGGGCGAAAATAAATTTGCCTATGAAATCAAAGAAAATAACCAAGTTATAGAACAGGGTGCCCTTACCGCTCAAGTTTCTGTACAAAATTTAGGTACTTTTCCACGTCAGCAAATTTGTCAGAATAAGTTAGAATGTCAGGATGATTCAGATTGTCGCGACAGGAAAGGCAGAGGAAGAAGTTGCAGAAGAGAGTGTTTTTCTGTTCAAGAGTGTCGATGTCCGTAACTATTTCCTGCCTAATTTTTGTTAAAATTAACCGCCCAGTACACAGCTAAAGTCCTGGACGCAACTGGCACTCTGATAGGGGTTAATTTTTAGGTATGTTGTTGCGCTTGGGCGCTCTTTATATTAAGAGCGCCCAAGCGCAACAACATACCTTTATTTAATGTGACAGCTAGTTAAAGTAGGGTGCGTCAGTAGATCGTGTTTTCATTGATTATTCAGAAACTCCGAACTGACGCACCCTACAAGTTCGATCGTTCGGACTTCAGTCCTTTCTTTAGCAAATCAGCAGCAAGGACTAAAGTCCTCACTACCAACCTATTTTATGAGGACTAAAGTCCTCACTACAAACTTATTTTATGAGGACTAAAGTCCTCACTACAAACCTGGTTCAAGTAATGGGGTGAAAGTAAAATGCTGCTCCCAACACGGTATATGTTGCTAAAAGCAGCACTCCTTCGAGCCAATTCGATCGCCCGTCGAGACTAATGAGATTAGCGATTGTAACTGCGATCGCAACTGCAACCACTTCAAACGGATTGAAGTTTAAATCCATCGGCTGATGAATCACTATGCCGATAATCACCAACACCGGCGCAACCAGCAAAGCAACTAACAAACTCGAACCCATCGCCACGGAAACTGACAAATCCATATTGTTTTTCATCGCCACTCCCACCGCCGTTACGTATTCCGCCGCGCCGCCCACAATCGGTAACAGAATTACCCCTGTAAACAGCGGCGTCAATCCCAATCCTTTGGTAGTTTCTTCGACAACGCCCACGAAAATTTCTGATTCAAAAGCAACGGCAACTGTTGAGGCGACTAGCACTCCTAGCCACAGCCACAAATTCGGTTTGTGCGCAGTAGATTCATCGGTATTTTCAGAATCTTCTAACTCTAGTATGCCGACTTCGTAAAGATAGCTGTGAGTTTTTAAGGAAAATAGCAGAGTTAGTGCGTAAACTGCAATTAGGACGATCGCAGTTATTAAAGAAAGATTCTGAATGGCTGCGGGTTCGACTCCATTGGACGTGTAAATTACCATCGTCGGCAGCAGAATTGCAATCACTGCTAGAGTCATAGTGGAACCGTTCACCCGCGCGATAATTGGCTTAAATTCTTGTTCTTTGTAGCGGATTCCTCCTAGCAGCATGGAAAATCCCATGACTAAGAGCAAGTTGCTGATAATTGTGCCAGTGATGCTGGCTTTCACAATGTCAATTAAGCCGGCTTTTAGGGCAACTATGGCAATAATTAATTCTGTAGCATTCCCGAATAGTGCATTTAATAAGCCGCCGATGGAGGGCCCTGTGACGATCGCCACTTCTTCTGTTGCTGTGCTCAACCAAATCGCCAGAGGTATAATGCCTAAGGCGGATGTGATGAAAACTGTGAGGGAACCCCAGTGCAAATACTCGGCGGCGATGGAAATGGGGATGAAAATTAACAGCGCTATGGAAAGAATTTTTTTGATTGACATAGGGACTCGGATGGTGTATTGAAGGTGAGGTCGAGTTGTCGGGGCGATCGCCAAATTGATTTTATATCAATACGCGATTGATAAGAAGACCGGGCGGTTTCAACCAGGTTTATACAAACACTCACTCAGCGACGTGGGTTTCCGAGGGAGCGGTTTTTATATCAATACGCGATTGATAAGAAGACCGGGCGGTTTCAACCACCGTCTTATCTGAGAAAAAGCGCGCCGTCATTCCGAATGCTTAAAGATTTTCTATCCACACCCGAATCATTTGTCTCGTCCAATCTTACCTCTACTGTTCCTTCGCCAACAGGTTTCAGGCTCACTTTCAATAATGCGCCATCTTGTCGCCTAAATACAATTGATGCAGGTAGTGTCAGTGCTTGCAGCGCGACTGTGGTATTTTCGGCTAAGCTGCGGCGGTTAGTTTGTCCCACTACTTGATAAAATAGTCGATCGCTGGTTTTATTTGTTAATCTAACATTGGCTTTGCCGTTGACGGGAACCATCTTGCCGTCTGGAACTCTTTCTGGTTCGTTCGTTTGGGCTATGGAGCCAGCAAAACTCGCATTCTGGGTGAAAAGCCAAAAGCTGTTACTTGCTACGGCTAAGGTGACAGCGAGTAGACTTGCTAGACAGGTTTTGTCGATCGCTAATTTGCACATTAATTTGTTGGATGAAGTGGGATTGTCCTGACTTAAAAGCACTAATTAAACGAAGAAAGAAAGAAGAAGTAAGAAGGAACAATCAAAAAAGAAGGAAGGAAGAAAGAAGGAAGAAATAAGATTTTTCTCATCTCCCCATCTCCCACTCCCCCCCTCTCCCTCTCCAACACTCTCCCTCTCCCCGTCTCCCATTCCCTCAGCAGCTATTCAACCCAACGCACCCGCACAAAATGAGCCTCGCGTCCCCAGAAGTCGTGACTTACAGAAATATCAACAACACTCAAATTAAACGGAATAGCAGTTGTCACGTAGCGCTGAGCCAGAGATCCCACATCTGGAGCTAACTGAGCCGCCGCAGCCGCCGCCGCACCCAAACCCAAAAGTTGCAGGATGGGCCCCTTCGGCAGGGCTAAATTGATGCCGACAGCAAGTCCAGCAGTCAGCAGCATTGCCACCGACAAATTGGTGCCGCAGCGGGGATGTACGGCTAAATCCCACTCTCCGCTAGCAATCCGCTGCAGGGCCGATTGCACTGCATGACGCAACTGTGCAATATTAACGCGGCCGTACAGATAAAATCCTTGGTCTGTGGACATCCCGCCCAATAGCTCATTATCGGCTCTTGCTGTCGCAGTACCGCCAGATTGGCCCAGTACCCAAACCGTAGCGTGTTCCAACGCATGAACTTGGCGCAAAGTCAAGACTTCCTTCAAACCGGGTACAAAATCGAGTTGCCGCAACAAGTCAGCATCTTGAGTCGGCTGCGGGGCAAAGTCAAAAGGAAATTCGCTGGCGCGCCAAGAACTAGAAGCAGCATTTGTCGTCATGTCAAAAGGCCTCCACTAATGTCACATCTTACATTTAAGAGGCTAGATTCACGGTTGAATGCGCTTGCCTGCGCGAAACTCTCCGGAAAACCGTCTCCCTTTAGCATCTGTAATTACTCCTCTACCGTGAGGCAGTCCCTTGCGAAATTCGCCTTCGTAGCGAACGCCGTTTGGGAAGCTGCAACTACCTTTGCCGTCTAGCTGTTCGTTGAAAAACTGACCGTCGCACCGAGTGCCGTCAGCACGGGTGAAGACTCCCCGACCAAACGGGTCTCCTGCGAAAAACTGTCCGGCGTAGCGATCGCCGCTAGCAAAGATAAATTGCCCTTGACCGTGCGGCTGACTGCTAGCAGCCCCGCCGCCTATTGGTTGAACAATTTCAAATGTTCCCCTGTAGCGGTCGCCATTGGCAAAAATAGATTCTCCCCTAACGATCAGACCGTTGCGGAACTCTCCCACCATGCGGTCATCGTTGGAGAACAGGAATACGCCTTGACCGTTGGGCACGCCGTTGCGAAACTGTCCTTCATAGCGATCGCCCTTGGAGTATACGTATATTCCTTGTCCCTGAGGTCTGCCGTTGACGAAATTTCCTTCATAATTGTCGCCATTCTCGTAGTTGCACCTGACTCTACCGTTGGGGGGAGAGCCTTCGCAAACGGGAGGGCGGTTTTGGGCGGCGTCTGGCGCCTTCTGAGCCAATGACTGCTGACTGTTGGCTAGCAGTGAGAGGTATCCTACCCCCGAACTAACCAACATGAGTATTCCGAGTTTTTGAATTGAGCGAAGCATGACTGTTCTCAATTTTCGTTCTAAGGATAAAGCTAAATTTTGCATTAAGCTGGGTTCTGGGCAACTCGGGGAGATTTTTCTCCCACAATTTTAGAAACCTCTACACCGTTTTCTTCTAAAACCACAACCGGGTCGGCTCCTGATTTGAAATCAACCCGTTTGATCAGCACCTGCCCGCTGGCAATCCGCTGTCCTACTTTGATATATCGACTCGTTGGCTCGTTAGGTGCTTTCACAATTACCAGTATGTCATTACCAACTCTGACTACGCCACTAACTTCAACTCCTTTGGCATTGTCTGTCGAAGGCGGTGGCGGTGGCGGTGGGGGAGCCGGTGGGGGGGGTGGCGGGTTGGGGTCTTGCCACGAGGGCGGGGGCGTTAACTCTGGCAGCTTGGGCAGACCGGGCAGTTCTCTGGTGGCGATGTTGGGAATGGTGGGAGGGCTGGGGGGGCCCGGCGGGCGAGCCGGTCTTGCTCCCGGGCGTGCCGGTGTTGCCCCCGGGCGAGCCGGTGTTGCCCCCGGGCGAGCCGGTGTTGCTCCGGGCCGTCGCGTTCCTTGGGGGCTGGCGGTGGTGCCTCTTGGGAAGCCCGGTATAGAAGGCACTCCCGGTATTGATGATGCCGGAACTCCTGCTATGTCTGGGGAGCCTGCTGGTCTTCCCGGGCGTCCGGGTCTGGCAGGCTGCCGTCCGGTGGTGCCTGTTGGGAAGCCCGGTATAGAGGGCACTCCGGGTATAGATTCGGGAACTCCTGCTATGTCTGGGGAGCCTGGGCGTCCGGGGCGTCCGGTGGTGCCTGTTGGGAAGCCCGGTAGGGAGGGCAGTCCGGGTATAGATGCGGGAACTCCTGCTATGTCTGGGGAGCCTGGGCGTCCGGGTCTGGCTCCGGGGCGTCCGGGTCTGGCTCCGGGGCGTCCGGGGGCTGCTTGGGGACGCGCTGAAATTGGCGGCCTCCATTGGGGCGGTATGGGGGTTAACGGCAGGTTGGGAAGACTCGACACCTGTGCGGGGCTTTGGGGTTTGGGAAGTTCGGCAATGGAACCGCCGGCGCCCGATGCCCTTCTCGGTCGCGGTGCTGGCGTCCACTGAGGCGGGTTTCTCTCCTCTGGCAGCTTGGGCAGATTTGGCACTTGTCGGACTGGCAGGTTGGGGAGTTCGTTGCCTGCCCCGCTGCCGTCTGTTCTGAGCGGTTGAGGGGGAAGGACTGAGAATGGGTCGCTTGCTTTGCCGGGGATGGTGGTCTGTGAAATTGCCGTCCCGCTTGAGGCAGATCCCGGTGATGTCTTTTTGGCCTCGATGTCTGCTTGAGCTTGTCTTGCGCGTTCGTCGGGGTTTGTAGATCGGATTAAGCCAGGGGGCTGGGCCGCGACTACCGGGGAGGGAAATGACTGAGCTGCTGGGGTGGGACTGGCCGCGGCGCCGGGAGTTCCGGGAGCGTTGGCTGTTGGTGATGGAGATGCTGCACCGGGACTGAGAGTAGGACTAGGAGTGGGACTGGCTGTGTTGCTGCCCCCGTCGCCGCCGCATCCCCCGATCGAGAAAGCTAGCATTCCTATAGTTGCAAAATATAAAAGTTTACGCATTGTCGATCGCCCCCAAACGCCTGACTTTTAAGTGATCCAAATGGCTAGCGCAGTTGCTGCCATTTGCCGCCTTAAGTTTACCTGTTGTTTGATAGTATGCGATCGCTTTTAAATTGCCAAGTTTTCCCGACGATTTGATGTTGAAGCGGGCCCTGAGTTTTCGGGATCGGGTTAGGATATCAATGGCGGTGGTTTTTGGACATATTGAATCAATTAGGGCATTCCTATGGTGGCAAAAGTGATTCTCAAGCGGATTTGGCGATCGGGCATTGTTTCTGCGGCCGTCTTGGTGGCAGTTGGCTCGGTGTCCGGCGGCAATGTGGATTCTCATTCAGAGCGGCCCGAAACCGAGGTGATGGCATTGGTATCTGATGTGAGTTTCCCGCAGCTCGATCGCACTTTAACAGGCTCCGGAGCCGCAAATGGCCGTGTGTATTCTCAGTTTCGCCGGGGCCCCTCAAATCCTGCTGCCCAACAAACGGCCTCTCCATCTGGGAATCAAAAGGTATTTCAAGCTAAAATCAAGCGCCGCGCTGGCGGGACGCCGGTGATTGACGTGGTATTTAACGGCAACAAGACTTTTGAGATGATTGTCGATACCGGGGCGAGCGGCACTTTGATTACTCAGCGGATGGCTACTGCACTGGGAGTGAGGCGCGTGGGCACCGGGAGAGCGGGGATCGCTGACGGTAGCGTTGTCGAGTTCCCCATCGGTGTGGTGCGATCGATTCGGGTTGGGGGTGCTGCGATCCAAAATGTCGAAGTCGCGATCGCCAAACAAATGGAAATTGGTCTGCTCGGTCACGATTTCTTTGGCAATTACGATGTCAAAATCAAAAAAGATGTTGTAGAATTTTATGTTCGCTGAAAGCGAGCCGATTCGGAAACCGATTTTTGTTCGCATCAAGTAAAGTTATTCGCAGCCCGGTCAAGGCTGTTTAATTTATTTCTTGAGGCACTAGCAAAACGCCGCCAAGTGTGGTATTGTTTTGAGTGTTTCCAGAGCAGTTGACCGTGGAACTATCCGGGAAAATCAGGCCGCAAAAGCACGGCCGCTGTTGGTGAGATCGGTAACAGTCTCCGCAAAGGATTCACAGTTCAAGGCAAGGCAATCAATTAAACAATTCGCTTATCAGGTCGAAATTAGTTCCCAAAATGCTGTGGCTGAGGGAATTTTGATTGGCGTTGTTGGGCCGGACCGTAAAAAATCTGTAAACAGATGAGCGCAAGATGTTCCGCAAAATCGGAAATGACGATCGAGAAATTAATTATTGTAAATAAGGTATTCGCATGGCACAAACGTCTGTATCTCCTGTAGTGCTGATTATTCTAGACGGCTGGGGTTATCGTGAAGAAAAAGACGGAAATGCGATCGCCGCCGCGAAAACACCCGTGATGGACAGTCTCTGGGCCGCTTATCCCAGAACTCTGATTCACACATCAGGCCGGGCGGTAGGGCTTCCAGACGGGCAAATGGGCAACTCGGAAGTGGGTCACTTGAATCTCGGCGCGGGCCGCGTGGTTCCTCAAGAGTTGGTGCGGATCTCCGATGCTGTCGAAGACGGTTCTTTGCTCGACAACCGGGCGCTGGTTCAGCTTTGCTCCGAAGTGCGCAGTCGGGGCGGCAAGTTGCACCTGACTGGTCTTTGTTCCGAGGGCGGGGTACACTCGCACCTGAGTCACATTTTGGGTTTGCTAAAGTTAGCAAGGGCGCAGGGAATTTCTGAGGTTTGCATCCACGCGATTACAGACGGCCGCGATACTACTCCGAAAGAGGGTGTGGAAGCTCTAGGCAAGATTGAAGATTATATCAAACAGGTAGGAGTCGGTCGGATTGCTACCGTCAGCGGCCGCTACTACGCGATGGACAGGGACAAGCGCTGGGATCGGGTACACCGCGCTTACGAGGTGATGACGACTGAGGGCGCCCCTGACGGTCGATCGGCAGTTGATGTGTTGCTGGCCTCCTATGCTGAAGGAGTGACCGACGAGTTTGCAATTCCGACTCGCATTGCCCCCGGGGCGGTGGCATCCGGGGATGGGATGATTTTCTTCAATTTTCGCCCGGACAGGGCTAGAGAGTTGACTCAGGCCTTTGTAGCGCCAGATTTTAAGGGCTTTGAACGGCAGTTAATTGAGCCGCTGACTTTTGCCAGTTTTACTCAGTACGACCCCAAACTGTCGTCGGTACTGGTGGCTTTTGAACCGCAGAATTTGAACAATATTCTGGGCGAGGTGATTTCTAAGCACGGTTTGCGGCAGTTGCGGACGGCGGAAACTGAAAAGTACGCTCACGTGACTTATTTTTTTAATGGGGGTCTGGAAGAGCCTTTTGAGGGGGAAGACCGCGAGTTGGTGCAGAGCCCGATGGTGGCTACTTACGATGAGGCGCCTCAGATGTCGGCCGCTGAGGTGACGGATGTGGCGCTGGAGGCTTTGTCCAAGCGGATTTATTCGTTTGTGGTGCTTAACTACGCTAACCCGGATATGGTTGGTCATACGGGGATGATGGATGCGACGATAATTGCGATTCAAACTGTGGATAAATGTTTGGGGCGGCTGTTGGCGGGGATTTCCCAAGCTGGGGGAACAGCAATTATTATTGCTGACCACGGCAATGCTGAGTTGATGTTCGACGAGGATGGGAATCCTTGGACGGCTCACACTACTAACCCGGTGCCGTTTATTCTGGTGGAAGGCGAAGGTCTGAAGATTCCGGGTCACGGAGGGGATGTTGCTCTGAGGGCGGACGGTTGTTTGGCTGATGTTGCGCCGACGATTTTGGAGCTGTTGAGGTTGCCTCAGCCCCCGGAGATGACTGGAAAGTCTATGATTCGATCGGCTGATTTTGAAGTTCGCGCCAATCGCACTCCGGTGCGGGTGCGGCTGTAGCAAGTTTGGCTACAGGTAGGGATACGGTGCTGTCCCCAGAGGTCGATCGAGTTAACCCGAAAGACCGCCAGGGACTTAAGTCCCTGGCTAATAGCTAAAGTCCTCTGAAGAGGACTGAAGAACTTATCTCAGTCCTCTTCAGAGGACTTTAGCTTTGAGGCAGGGACTTAAGTCCCTGCCGGACTGTGGGAAAGCGCGTTAAGCCGACATCTCTGGGCAGTCCCCTGTCCCTAAGCGAGGTTGTGTGCGATCGACCGAATTTGATATGATGATGAATTACCGATTACTAATTACCAATTACCCCAGATTATGAATATTGTTTCTGTGTTACAAGTTATCTGGTCTTTGTCTGCTTTAGGACTTGTAGTTTTTGTGTTGCTGCACAGTCCTAAAGGCGATGGCATTGGAGGGATTGGCGGACAAGCTCAATTGTTTACCAGCGCCAAGAGTGCGGAAACGAGTCTGAACCGGATTACTTGGGGTTTGTCTATTGTTTTTATGGGTTTGACTATAATTTTGAGTGCTGGTTGGTTGACTCCTAAGTTGTAAGATTAGGATTATTAACCGCAAATGTAGGCGCTTCGCCTGGACGAAGGGTACGCAGATGAACGCAGATAAATTTGATAGAATTTGCATTCATCTGCGCTTATTTGTGTGTATCTGCGGTCATCAAAATGCGGTTGTGGAAAGTTAGGATAAAACCTCGATTGCTGGCAGGTTTGAGATTGGCTTTATGTTGTTTTAGCCTGATAATTTTAACTCAGGTTAATACTCGGGCGGCGAGTCTTTCTCTTTCTCCTCTCCCGAATACTTGGCCTTCTCCACAGGTTCACCCTTTGCCGCCAATGCTGGCAAATTGGCAAGATTCAACTGATAGCGGTGATTATTTCGATCGGGTTAAGCAACCGAGTGTGGGTCATTTGCTGTGGTCGAAGTTCCCCATTCGGGTTTATGTGGAGCGTCCCGCTGATGCGAATAAGTCTGAAGAATGGATAGCGGCTGTGTTGGGTGTTGTGCGGGAATGGGCGGTTTATTTGCCTTTGGAGGTGGTGGATAGTTCGGAGGTTGCTGATATTAGAATTTTACGTCAGGCTCCGCCTTTGCGTCAAGGGCTTTTGCGATCGCGCTCTGGGGAATCTACCTATGAGTTGTACAATCGTCGGGATGGGGATAAAACTGTTTTATCTCATCGGTTTTCGGTGTATTTGAATCCCAATCAAGTGGGTAAGTATGTTCCGGCGACGGCGCGGCACGAGTTGGGGCACGCTTTGGGAATTTGGGGCCACAGTTTGCTGGAAACTGATGTGCTTTATTTTTCTCAGGTGCGGAATCCTCCGGCTATTTCTGCGAGGGATGTTAATACTTTGAAGCGGGTTTATGAACAGCCTACTCGCTTGGGGTGGGAGTTTTCAGTTGACAGTTGACTGTTGACAGTTGACAGCTTGAGGACGACCTCTACCTAGAAGGAAGAGGATTGAAGTAATGAATAGTATTCTTTTAATTTCTCCGTCAAAGGCTTGGGGCTTTCAACCAATTCTTTCTGGTAAAAAGAGAGCGAAGAGACAGTCGGCGAATGGAATTCGCGACTACACAAACTTTCGTCCGCGCAACGCGAGACTGGAAAGAAGAGGATAATTAATAGGAAATAGCAGAAAAATGAAAGATGAATGTTTTGGAATTGTGCCGATTTTTGGGAAGGAAGCTGATAGTTTGTTTTTGTTAATTCAACATCAAGCTGGACATTGGGCGTTTCCGAAAGGTCACGCGAATCCCGGGGAATCTCCAGCGGAAACGGCTAGGCGGGAATTTGCAGAGGAAACTGGTATATCGGATTTTGAAATGCTGGATGAACCGAGCTTTACGGAACATTACTCTTTTGTTAAGGATGGGGAGCTGATTGAAAAGACTGTGACTTATTTTTTAGGCTTTGTTAATTCGATGGAGGTGGTTTTGCAAGTTGAGGAAGTTCAAAATTCTGCTTGGGTTTCTGCTGAGGAAGCTGTTAAGTTAATTACTTTTGATGCCAACCGCCTTATGTTCGGGGAGGTTAAGGCATTTTTAGATGGGAGGAAGGAAAGATAAGAGAAAAATAATATTAGTCATCAATTTTTTAGGAGGACTTCAGTCCTCTGATTTTGATGCGGACTGAAGTCCGAACGATCGAACCTGTTGTATTTGATTTGTCATTGAGAAACCCGGTAACTTTTGCGATACCGGGTTTTTTAAGTGTCAGATTTTTTTGGCGAATCGTGCCGCGAATCTGAGGTTATTTGTTCGTTTTCTGGGCTTTCGCGTGATGTTCCAAACGAGCGAAAACATTGTAGGCGGCGGGGCCGGGATTACCGTGTTCTAGAGCGCCGTCGATGGGGCCGTCGATGGCTTTCCAAGCAGGAATTCCGCCTTTGAGTTCGGCTACTTTTCTAAAGCCTGCTGCGCGGAGAAGATTGGCAGCTTCTGCCGTTTGTTCGTCGTTTTCGCCGTAGATGTAGATGTCGCGGACGGGTTCTAGGCTGGATTTTGCTCGCTCTACTACTTCGTCCATTGGCATCATTACGGCGCCGGTAATGTGGCTTTTGGTGAAGCTTTCAAAATCACGAGCGTCGATGATTGTGAGTCCGGGTTCGCCCCAATCTAAACGGGCTTTGAGGTCGTGGCTAGATGCTTGAGCTTTTAAACCAGGAGGGGTGGGAGTCAAATCGGGAAGTTTTTCTTTGATGTCGGAAATTTGGTCGGGAATATTTTTCATGGGTAAAATGTTGTTCAATGTTTTGATTGCCATTGCAATGTAACAAGATGTGTAGGTTCAATTCGTCTTTCTAAAGACTGAATATGGCATTGAACTAAAGTCGCAGTTAAGCTGGGTTGCGGGTGGTTTGCTAAGGTTGGGATCGCTATATTTGTTGAGGTTGCTAAGCTGTCCCAGACCCCGATCGGGATTGTTTTGATTGGAAAGTGCGATCGCTCTTATTGACTGTAGATATTTTGAAGTGCGATCGATCGTCCGACCCCGTATTTTATCAAATAATCACACTTTAGTCAATGCCAATTATTTTTAAATGAAATTTGCACAGGTTGTGCTCCGCCTCCGGCGCTATTTTGCTGAGAAGTTTAGATGTTTTTCAGCAAGATTTCTGGTAAAATTTGATACTAAGAACAAGTATTTAAAGGTATGGATATGTCTGAGACCAATGAAATTGCAGTGTCTAAAACTTTGACACCGGAAGAGCAAGCGGTTTGGGATGCGAAGGCGAAAGTTCGGGTATTGCTGAATTTGTGGGATTTGGGCGGCGGTCAGATTCCGGTTAAAAAGGGGGATTTGACTAAGCGGATTGTGCGGACTAATGAGACGAGTCAGAGATATCTGGGTGTGCTCGCCCAGTTGAAGGAAGCTGGGGCGATAAAGGAGTCGAACGAAAATCGGGTGACGCTGCTGGAGTTGAGTGCGAAGGGGAAAGAGGTTTTAGCGGATGGCCTGAAAAGTCCTGATTCTCTGTTTGAGTTTGATGGTTCTCAAATCGGTACTCGGCTGGGAAATGCTTTGTTGAAGTGGATTCGGCATCAGGATGGTGCGGCGAGTGTTGCGGTTGAGAAAGGGAAGGGGGATGTAGGGGCGATCGCCTCCTATGACGATTTTAAGGCTGTGGCGATCGATGTGTACGACAGCTTGAACCGGGATTATAACTTAGACGATTTAGTGCCGATTTATCGGATGCGACGGGCGATCGGGGAAAGGGTAGGGCGATCGGAGTTCAATGAGTGGCTGTTGGAAATGCAGGCTAATGACATTTTTCAGCTAATGGCAGGAGAAACGCAAGACATCACCGCAGATAAACGTGAAGACTCAATCACCATTCCTGGTGGTGCATTGCGTTACTACGCCAAGCGTTTGAATTCATAAAATTGCCCTCAATCTTTTTGTAGTTCGTTACCTCACACCCGATCGCTATGAACAATATAGAAGTTTCTCCGATAGAAGCCCTCAATGCTGCAATCCAAAATCACAATCCCTTTAGCAAAGCTGGAATTGTCAAAGAACAAGATATTTGGGGAAAAGGGTTCCCCGATATTCCCACTCTAAATGCTCACGCTTCCGATGCCATTTTTCAGGCAGTTGAAAAAGTACAGACAAGTCAATCCAGTCAAGAAAAGGTGACTTCACTGGTATTAACTGCTCAACAGGGAGTGGGAAAAAGCCACATTTTAAGTCGCACCCGCCGCAGACTAGAAAGCAATGGTGGTGCTTTGTTCGTTTATGCCAGTGTTAATAATTACACCGACTTAAACTTGATAAAATACCAATTTCAGCAAACTTTAGCTAACAGTTTGAGCCACACAGGTAGCCAAAGTGTCATGCAATGGCAGGAAATAGCGGCAGCAATGGCAAACGAAGGTTTCAAAGCCATTAATTCTGCTACACCAAATCTTTCTCCTCAAGAACTTCTCGATCGATTTGACAGAGTGTGTGCTAGTTGGGCAACAAAAAATAAAAACTTAATGAACACCCTAACTAAGCAAGTTCTCAAAACAAAATCCAAGGCAGATCCTTATATTGTTCGAGCTGTTTTGTGGACGCTATCAGAAGCTGAAACACCTTTTGCTATCAAATGGTTGTCGGGTGAAGAGTTAGATAAATCTAAAGCTGAGGAACTAGGATTGCCGGCTAATTCCGGCAAAACTAATCAGGACAGAGAAGCAGAATCTTTGAATAATGTCCAGCAAATTTTAAATTTGGTGAGTTACTACAGTCCTGTAATCATTTGTTTTGATGAAATAGATGTAAATACAAATTGTAGAGATGATGGCTTGACAACACCGCAGGTAATTGCCGATCTAGTTAAGCGTTTGTACGATACTCTCGAACACTCAGAACTAGGTCAAGGTTTGGTTGTTATCACAGTAATGATGCCTTATACTTGGACAGACACGGTTAACGTAATGTCTGGCGGTATACCCGATCGAGTCTCAACATACACGCAGCGAAAACCAATCGATTTAAAATACTTGAATGGCGATTCTTTAGTCGATTTAGTCCAGTTATGGTTGCAAGATTTTTATCAGGTCAGAAATTTAAACCCTCCTCATCCGGTCTACCCATTTGAGGAAAGTCAACTGAGAGAATATGGCAGAGGTAAGCCAACGGTACGGGAAGCTTTGACATGGTGTGCCGAGAATTTTCAAGTTTTTATGCCTCCAATACCTGAACTTCCAGAAGATCCTGTTGAGCGGTTTGAGTTTGCTTTTAACAAGGAACTTGAGGCAGACATGGGAGAGGATATGGAGGATAATTCCACAATTGCTAAGGCTATTTACTTTGGCTTTGAAACCTTGAAAGGTCAGACGGTGGACAAGGTAACAATTGATGATATTACCGCAGAGATTAAGCCAAAGGCAAAAAATGCGGGTTGGATTGGATTCAAGATAATTGGTACCGAAAACGGAAGAGCTATCAAGATTGGTGTTGCAATTATCCAATCTTCTCAATCTGAATTAGTTGCTGCATTAAAGCGATTAATTGATTATCAAACATTTGATTTGACGCGCGGTTGTTTAGTCCGTTCCCAAGCAAAAATAGAGAACATCAAGAAAACTTCTAAAGCCTACAAGCTACTAGAACAACTCGTATCAGTAGAAAAGGGCGGTGAGGTGGTGTATTTGATTGAAGAGCAAATAAAACCGCTGATGGCTGTCCGTGCTGTTTGTAAAAAATGCCGAGATTATAATTTAACAGAAGACCAGGTTTTTGATTTCATATCTCAGAAGCAGCTCACTTTTGAGAATCTTTTACTGCGGGAAATTTTGAGCGATCCCTCCGGTGAAATGCCTGTGGTTGACGATGAAGATGAAAGCCTACTTTTAGAAGACATTTTCAACCCTCCCAGCAGTGATGATACAGATGATGGGGATCTAAGTGACCTATTTAGTTAACCATGAGCAAATCAATTTTGCTTCAAACAGCTCTGGCTTTACCAAATCCAGATATTGAGGCTTTAATCCAAGGACGAATGATTGCAGCTATGCCTCGGATGTTTCTGAATCCGGGGCGGACATTTGCTTTGTATCCAGCCAATTTGTCGGTTGATTTGCTATCTGGCGATCGATATTATCGATCGCATTTTTTGCCTGTTGCTCAAAAGGCACTTGCTCAGTTAGATTCAGATAAAGTTTCGATCAAAGCTTGGGCGAGGTGCGAATTGTGCCAAATGCTCAACGATTCTGAATCATTAGAGGCTTTGTCGCAGTTAACAGTCTGGAAAACAGAGGCATTACAGCAAATTATCCAGCAGCGTCCTTTTATTTTTGTAGCTTACCTGCGGGTTTATTTGCTACATCAGCCGCTTGAAATGCCAGTGCAGCATAGCAGCAATTTTGTATCTTTGCCAAAATCCCTAACTGTTACTGATTCAACGCCTGTGTTGAGCGAGTCTATCTTTGCTAAACGCCGTCAAAAGCTGGAAAAACTAGAGCCGCCAGAACATCCAGAATTGGAAGAGTTGCAAAGTGCATTAGTGCATTTATCCACCACCAACCCAAACGCCAAACAACTAGACGCAGAACTCAAAACGTTTCTCGGTTGGTCGGAAAAATCACCAACAACACAATCCGATCCAGATTTAGCTTGGATTAAAACAATTTCACAAATCGGCAACTCTAGCGACGGTAATGGCTTTGAGAAATTAGTCCGCAAGAGTTTTCTCAAGCTAGGTTTCAGAAATTCTAACCACAAACCTGAGGCCAGTCTCGATCCCGAATCAACCGGGGGCGCTGGCGGATTAGATTTCTACTGTGAAACTCCTTATCAGGTAGTGGGAGAATGCAAAGCTACCAAAAGTGAAACTGTAGCTGATGGAACGCCAGCGCAACTTATCAAGTTAGGACACAAGCATCTTCAGGAACAATACAACTGCTGTATTAAGATAATTATGGCTGCTGGCCAGTTAAATAGACACGCTAACAAAACTGCTATCGGAAACCACATGAATGTCATTCGCCCTGAAACATTGCAAAGACTTGTTGAACTGAAAGCTAAACACCCAGGCTCTGTTAATTTACTAGACTTAAAACCGTGTTTAGAGCAAGAGCCGTTTGGTGAAAATGCTGATGTTAAAGTTAATCGTTATATTGACCAAGTTTTGGGTAATATTAAATTGCGATCGCAAATCGTACAAGCAGTCAAACAACTTTGCGATTCAGATAGCGAGTTTCCCACGGTTGTTGAGATTAAAGTTCAATACAATGCTAAATTTGCCACGGATTTTAAGCTAACATACCAATCAGTACACGATTTGACGATAGAACTTTCTTCACCTTTGACGGGTTATTTAGGACGGCGAGAAAAGGGAAATGATGCGGAGGGCGATCGCTTTTATTTCCTGCGCGACTTGCCGCTAGATGATTGAGATGCGTCAAGGGCGATCGTACTTTATCCAATTTCCTACACAGAATCAGGATCTACGCCCAATTCCCGCAGCCTCGCCGCCAATCTTTCAGCCTTCTGCAATCGCGCTTGTTCTTCCTTAATCAACCCTTCCACCAATGGCGGACATAATATTTCATTGACTGATAATCTCAGATTGGGAAATACTACAGATACCATTTCCTCACCCGGCAAGTAATCTACCTGTGCATAACTCTCTTCACCTTCGGGAAATGCTGCGACTCGCACTCGCTGTCTGTTTTCTGCCGGGTCAACAATCACATATTCCGGCACGTTAGCTTGTTCGTATTCGGTGCGTTTAAGTACATAATCTGCCCGCCGATCTTGGCTGACCACTTCTATTACTAATAATGGTGTTTCATCAAAGTCAAGGATGCCGGAACCCGGTCTTGCAAGAGCTTGTTGCCATAAACTTTCTGTGCAGACAACTACATCGGGAATGCGAGATGTCGCATCTTCTGTTCTGACTCCTACAGAAGTTTTTACTACTAAATCGAGATTGTTTTCAGCTAGATAACGCTGCAATTTGTAAACCCAATATTCGCAGATGCTTGTATGTAATGCGCTAGCCGTTGCCATTGGTATTAATTTGCCTCTGTACAGTTCATATTTTACATCGTCCTTGCTTTGATAAACTTTGTATTCTTCAAAAGTTAATGTGGGCGAAGTATCGAGCTGTTTTTCTTCGGCTGCTGGCACAACAGATTGAGACATATATTTTTACCTATCTCGATAGTTTGCTATTCTACTAAATTTTAATTTTAACACTCAAGACATTGGTTACGAAAAGATCGATCGCCCTTATCAACTCTCGAACCAGCGCACGCCGCCAGAGTTTTAATATTTTTCAAGATACAAACTAAATATTTGGTTCAGTTCACCATTTGGGCGATCGACGTAATAAGGCTGTAGCAGCCTCGCTGTCGAGAGGTCTAGAGAAAAAGTACCCCTGACCGTACTCGCAGCCGATCGCCCGCAGTTGAGCCAATTGCACGGCGGTTTCGACACCTTCTGCGACTACCTCCATCCCCAAACTGCGGGCCAGCATGACGATCGCCCGCACGATTTCCAAATTCTCGCCTGCGGCTCCGATGCGACTGACAAAAGAGCGATCGACCTTCAAAATATTAATCGGGAATTTGTGCAAATAACTCAGAGACGAATAACCCGTACCGAAATCATCAATGCACAGCCCAATCCCCAACTCCCTCAACTGCGAAAGCATGGCCGCCGCCGCTTCCCCATCTTCCATCACCACAGTCTCAGTAATCTCCAACTTCAAACAGCGAGCGTCAACACCCGTTTCCTGCAAAACCTGCTTAATTTGCTCGATCGACTCCGGTTCCGAAAACTGCCTTCCGGAAAGATTTACTGCGACTGTCAGCGGCGAATTTCCCGCAGGTAAGTTCAAACTCTGCCACTGAAGAATTTGGCGGCAGCTTTCGTTCAACACCCACAAACCCAAAGGCATAATTAACCCTGTTTCCTCTGCCATTGCAATAAATTCCATCGGGGAAACTAAACCCCGTTCCGGGTGCAGCCAGCGCACCAGCGCCTCAAATCCGATAACTGAGCCGCTTTTCAAACAAACGATCGGCTGATAATAAACAGTAAAAGGACATTCCAATTTAGGAGGATCAAATTGCGATTTCAGACGCTCCAAATTCCAGTCTATTTCGCAGAACGGCGAGTTTTCCACCGCCTCCCCACCTGCGAAATCCACTATCGAATACTTCAAATTCAGTTCATCAATCGACTCCCGCAAATCGTGTTCCAAGTGCATCAAAGCCACAGCCCGAGTGTGCATTGCACTCGTAAACACTTCGTAGCGAGCTTTACCGAGAGCTTTGGCCCGGTACATGGCAATATCAGCATCGCGCAAAATATCTCCCGGCCACTGATATTTGTCGGTGCTCAAAGCAATGCCGATGCTAGCAGTAATTAAAACTTTATGACCTTCCAAATAAAGCGGTCGTTCGATCGCCCTGAGAATTTGCTTGGCTTGGGCGATCGCCTCATCAACACCTTGAATTTCCTCCAGCAAAATCACAAACTCATCTCCCCCCAGACGAGCCGCCGTATCTCCGGGGCGCAAACAAGTCAACAGACGGCGAGCCACAGCCACCAACAGCCGATCGCCCGTGCGGTGTCCCTGAGAGTCATTAATCACCTTAAACCTGTCCAAATCCAGAAACAGCACCGCAAACTGATAGCTCGGATGCCGTTGGACGCGGGCAAAAGCTTGCCCCAACCTGTCAGTCAGCAAAGCGCGGTTCGGCAACTCCGTCAGCGCGTCGTGCAAAGCATCGTGCAACAATTGGTCTTCAGCCACCTTGCGCTCAGTCACGTCGTGACAGTTGACGACAATTCCCCGCACCGAAGGTTCGGCAAGCAAATTCGTCGCCACCGCTTCCAACACGCACCAGAAACCGTCCTTGTGCCGCACTCGGTATTCCGCCAATCCCAAGCCAACTCTCGGCATTTGGATGACACCTTTGAACACTTGATCCACCATCGGCAATTCATCGGGGTGAATCAAGTCAAATACAGAGCGGCCGAGCACTTCCGCCGTCGGGTAGCCCAAAATCCGCTCTTGGGAAGGAGAGACATAGCGGCAAAAGCCTTTCTCGTCGAGAATTACAATAATGTCTCTAGCATTTTCAATCAGCGATCGAAAACGCTTCTCGCTTTGCCGCAGCTCTTGTTCCGTGCGCTTGCGGTCGGTAATGTCGGTATTCATGTAAATCAGACCGACAATTTTCCCTGTGGGGTCTTTAATAGCATCGGCCCGCAGCAGCACTTGCAAAATTTTGCCGCTTTTAGTGCGGTTGGTAATTTCGCCCGACCAAGAATAACCCCGGGCGATCGTGTCGAGTACCTCCCTGGCGACTGCGGGGTCAGCAAAAACTGCCGGTATACCTCCAGCTCGTTTAAATTCCTGTGGGGTTTCCCATTCAAATAGCTGAGAAAACGCTTGATTTTGATAGATGTGAGTGCCGTTGGCATCGCTGATGCCGATCGCGTCGCTGGAACTTTCCACCGCCTTGCGAGTCAGCACCAGAGCTTCTTCGGCCCGCTTGCGCTCGGTAATGTCAATCCCTACCAGACAAGCTGCGTTGCCCCGATCGTACTTTTGAGCCACAATCAAATAGTGTGCCGCCGACTGTCCGCCGTCGGTTTTCACCTTAGCGCTGAGTTCTTTAACCGTTTCCGTAGCGTCGCCGGCAAAAAACTCCACCACAAAAGAGTGAAAATCCGAGCTCACGCCCAGAAAACCGATATCTTGACCGACAAAGGCCGAGGGTAACAAACCGTGCAGTTTGGCTAAGTGGCGGTTGACGCCCAAATAGCGCAAATCCGAGCTAATCCAAGATACTATGCCCGGAACTGCTTCCAAAATCGTTTGCAGTTGGTCGTTCGCTTGCTGCAACGCTTCCTGCACTTCTATGCGTTCGGATAAGTCTGCCTGGGTTCCGACGAAGTGAGTCAAATTACCGCTGTCGTCTCGCAGGGGAGATAGCGACAATTTGTTCCAAAAAGGAGTGCCGTCTTTGCGGTAATTTTTGATTGTCACCTGCAATGGTAGACCTTGGCGCAAGGCTTCGCGGATCTTAGCTACCGTAGTGCGATCGGTATCGGGGCCTTGCAAAAATCGGCAGTTGCGCCCCAAGATTTCGCGGGAGCGGTAACCTGTGATCCGTTCAAAGGAAGGATTGCAATAAATTATGGGACAGTCGGGCGCATTGGCGTCAACAATGACAATCCCGCTGCTAGTAGCTGCCAAGGCTCGATCGCGGAGCCACACTGCTTCTGACGCAGTATGGCGATCGGCTGCGTCCCCCACTTCACCTAAATTATAAATTGACTGGTTATCCCGATTTCCCATCAGCCAAACTTTCAAGCAAACCTTTGCAATTTCGGAGTTGTTTCTTACTTTAACGTTTTTCAGGACTCGCGAACGTACATTGTATCTTGACCTTTAACTAAGCGGGATTTCAAGTTACTTGTTAGCTGTATTTTCAGCGCTTGCGGCGCCGGCATTTACAAAAAGCGCATTGTGACTGCCAAGAGTGAAAAACCCTCAATTTCTCTCCCCCTCTCCCCGTCTCCCCCTCTCCCCGAATCCCCGCGCTCCCTCAATCAAGATGCGCAGCAGCTTATTTACCAGGAGTCGCCGTTTGACCGATAGGAGGGGCAATATTAATCAGCGGTAGAGCCCCGCCTCCTCCCATTACTGTCGGAAACTGGCCGTTCCATTTGTCAATCGCTTGCTGCTGCAAAATTTCTGGAGTTAAAGTTTGCCGCTGCAAGCGCTGAGCTTCAGCTTGCCCTTTAGCCCGGTTAATTTGGGCTTGAGCGTCTTGGGTTGCTTTTTTAACTGTAAATTCTGCTTGTTTGGCTTCTTGTTCTGCTATCTGTTTGGCTTCGATCGCTTTGCTAAATTCTGGAGAAAACCCAAAGTTTACCAAGGATACATCTCTGATGATGATGCCGTAAGGTGCCAAGCGATTTTTTAGAGAGTTATCAATTTCACTTTTGAGTTCTGTGCGTTGAGTAATAATTTGTTCGGCTGTTTTTTTAGAAGTTGCTGCTTTGAGCACTTCCGAAATTGCCGGACTAAGAATGCTATTGACAATTTGTTCTTCGTCTCCTACTTGCTGAAAAACTTGGTTGACTTTGGCCGGGTCTATGTTCCAGTTAATTGCCAAGTCTGTACTAACTTTTTGCAAGTCTTTGGATGCTGCATCTGCTTTGAGGTCTGTTTTTTGCACCCGCACGCTCAGGGTTTTGACAGAAGTGACGATCGGAAAAATCGGGTGGATGCCTTCATCTAAAATCGCGTTATCTACCTTGCCGAAGCGCATCATCACGCCGCGTTCCCCGGCGCCGACGATGGCAAAAGGTCTTAAAATTAAGGCGGCGATGATGAAGACGATGCCACCGACGGTGTAGAGAGCTAAGTTGTACCGAACACTTTGGATGGTTCTCATATGTTAATTCAGCTATTTTGTGTTACGGGATGTTAGTTTTAGTTGCGGTCTTATCTAAAATTATAACTTCATGTTAATGGTGCAACAATTCATAAATTCATTGATTGATTTTCATAAAAGTCATATAATTTTGAGGGTATGAGAGCCTCTCAACTGCAAAAAATATACAATTCCTGTTAGAGCGACGATCTGCTATGAACAATGGCACTTGTACCAGGCCCAGATGATTGATGAATAAATGTTTCAATATCTGGACAAATGGGAGGATTTCAGATATAGAAGTGAATTGAAAGCTCGATCGCTCTCTCTACAAGCTGGATGGCACTCTGAACTCAAAAGCTTTTGGGAAAGCTAAAAAATCAGGCTCGAACAGGTAATTTTTGTTAATTTTTAGAGAAAAATTGCAGGTGGGCGCAGGTGAAACCTTTGCAGGTTGGTGCAAGCACCAGCGAAAGATAGAATTTCACTTTACAACGGCGTACAGACTCTATTTGTATAGCAACCGCCAGGCCGGTTAGAACGTTCTTAATTACTGAACTGCTTTTCTTCCTTCTTCCTTCTTCACGCTTGACTTCTTCCTTCTTCCTTCGGTCAACTGTCAACTGTCAACTGTCAACTGTCAACTCTTCCTTCTTCCTTCAACATCTGCTAGAGAATGGGCCTCGACCCACCTTACTCAAGCCTCCCGAGTATAAAAAAAGACTCCTTGCCCAAGTTGGGAATTTATAGCGACAAATGATAAAAATCCGAGTTTAGAAATGCCGCAAAATAAGTTAAACTTAGATGAGAACGGTTGAAGAAAGATATCTAATGTTGCAGCGACACCCTTGGCCGCAGACAATTGAAGAGGCGATCGCCATTCAAGAAGAACTCCGGTCAGAGGTAATTACCGAAACTCAACTGGAGACAGTTCGGTACGTCGCAGGCGTAGATGTCGGCTACGACAGTGCAGACAGCGTATCGCTGGCTGCTGTCACAGTTCTGAGCTTTCCCGACTTGCAATTACAGCAGCAGGCGGTGGTTCGCAGTCCTACAGCTTTTCCTTACATTCCCGGTTTCTTGTCTTTTCGAGAAGTGCCGGCAGTCCTCGACGCTTTAGACAAGATCAGTTTGAGACCAGACTTGATCTTGTGCGACGGTCAAGGAGTAGCTCATCCCCGCAGGTTCGGTCTTGCCTGCCATTTGGGCGTTTTGACAGGAATTGCGACGATCGGAGTTGCCAAAACTAGATTTATCGGAGAACATTCAGAAGTAGGTTTCGAGCGGGGCTGTTGGCAGCCCTTGCAGCAGGAGGGATCAACCGTAGGCGCAGCGCTAAGGACGCAAACAGGGGTAAAACCGATTTATGTATCGATCGGTCATAGGGTAAACTTGATCGAGGCGATCGAGTACGTCCTGCGCTGCACCCCGAGATATCGCTTGCCAGAAACAACTCGATCGGCAGACCAACTAACATCGGGATAACTGGCAGGCCCGATCGTCGGCAAAAAAATGAAAAGTCAAAAGACAAAAAAGCATCCCTCTTTGGACTTTGAATTTTTGAGGTGTCGCCGCCCTGTCGAAAAATCCTCTGAGTGTATCGCCAATCAGCTTTCGGTTCCATCCTTCCAGCGAACTAAAGAATGACTATACCTGAGAAAGAGGTATAAAAGTTGGGGGATTTGTAGAATGATTGAAAGACAGTAATCAGCTTAAACATTGGCGGCTTTAACTACAGTACCCGGGCGTGAACTATGTTTAGTTCACATTTGTAAATTATCCAACAGTCATCCTGCGACTGAAACCAAAAGTTTACATTCGTCAGATGACGTTGCATAATTTACCGTCTGAGCTCTCACCACGGGCTGGGAGTCCCAACGACAGTGCCTGGTGAAGGCGCGATCGAGCTAAAAAATCAGAAAACAAACAAGGAGACAGTCATGGCTGAGAAAAGCAAACGCGGATTCGCATCTATGGACGCAGAAAAACAGCGCGCAATTGCCAGCAAAGGCGGAAAAGCTGCACACGCGAAAGGAACTGCACACGAATTTACTTCGGAAGAAGCCAGAGAAGCTGGTCAAAAAGGCGGCGAAGCTGTCAGCAGAAATCGCGAACACATGGCTCAAATTGGTCGCGAAGGCGGCCGCAAAAGCCGCAAAAGCGAAGCTTAACTCTGTTGTGACAAATTCACACAGTGACTGAAATATCCTTACTGCGGGATTCTTAAGAAGTTATGAAGCTGTCTTGAGGGTCAACAAGTTTGCGGGCTAGACAAGCTTGCAAACACCAGTCTGTCTCTCAACAAAAGCCAATCCGATCGCAAAAAGCCCCGACTTCGGGGCTTTTTTCTTTGGTAACACCAATTATTTTCTCAGAGGAATACAGTTAGCGATCGCACGCCGATCCCAGAAACCAAGTTTCTTTGTAGATTTCTCGTGACCCAAGAGCAAAACTCCCAGAAACCCGGTTTCTTTGTAGATTTCTCGTGACCCAAGAGCAAAACTCCTAGAAACCGGGTTTCTTGGTCCAGGCGCGTGGGCCCAGAAACTGTCCGAAGAGTTGATATAAATAAGTAAGATTTTTATATATTTCAGGAATAATAGAATCATGACAAACCAGCTCAATTTAACATGGACAGAGGCTGGGGTGCGTCAAACTCAGACGATTCAAAACGGACAGCCGAGCAAAAATCCGGGAACCGTGAGACTCGGGCGCGATCGGGAAAAGTGCGATATAGTATTTTCGCATGAGAGCGTATCGGGGTTGCACGTCGAAATATTTTTTAATCAAGAATTGCAGGAGTATGCAGTGCGGAATTTGCGCCCCAGCAATCCGCCGCTGGTAGACGGAAAAATTCTCGCCCAAGGCGAAGCAACATTAAAATCCGACAGCCGCATCCATTTAGGCCAAGTGGAAATCGAGGTGGTAAAGGTGACACAGGTGCAGGTAGCCGCGCCGCTGACTGTTTTGCTCTCAGGGCCTGGGGTTCAAAGTTGCTCCCCGCCGACTCCGCCTTCAACCTACGGTTTGCAGTGTCCCAAGTGCAGCCGCGTTTCGCCTTATTCGCAGTTGAGTGCGGGGTGTCCGTGGTGCGGTACTTCTTTGGCGGCGGCGGTGAGTGTGGTGCTCTCGGAGTGAGGGGAGAGAAAAAGCCAAACTCGGGCGATCGTCAGTCGATTTTCCATTTTTCGATTTTCCATTTTTCGATTTACTTGCAGCGCCGTGAATCTGGGAGATTGAACTGGAGTCTAAAATTTTTGAATCTCGACGGCGAGTGTCGGAAACTTGTATCGGTTTTTGGGCGATCGTCGGATTTTCGATCCCACGATCGCCGATGCTAGGATCGTACCCTTTCCCCCAGGTAATTTTCCCTTCTTGAGACTTCTAGACGGCATTCAATCCAACATCTCAAATATCAGGGGTAAGGTGCACCATCAGCAGGCCACACTTAAATATCGGCGCCTGGGCCTTACTAAACCGGGTTTCTGGAGAAAATATCGGGCTTAACAACCAGAAATCTACGGAGTTTCGGGTTTCTAGCTCCCTATCCGTCTAGAACTATTAAAGTTTTTGATATAGCGCAAAAGAGTGTAAGTGAGGTATTCACCAATTCATTAACAATTCCTCAATCCCCGAATCTAAAATCTCCAATCGAAAAATGGAAAATCTCAACCTGTACCTCATGTACCTGAGAAATGCTATATAAGCCCTTATCTCAAATCACATCTTTCAAATTCAAAAATCTTTTTTCGCAGAAAGCTCAAAGCCGACGGCTGATGTTTAAAAAATCATAATGAATCCTCAACCCTTGCGCCTGCGACTGACTTGGAAAGATACAGCTACGGGGGATTGTCGCTCCCCGATACTCGAATTGCCGATGGCTTTAGGACGAATTTTTGAAGCTATGCCCGCCACTATCAACGGCGAGCGGGTTTCTCGAATTCCCCTCAAAAGCAGTCAAGTGTCTCGGTTTCACGCTGTGATTGCCACCGAAGGCGACAGTATCGTAGTTACTGACACCGGCAGCCGCAACGGTACTTTTGTCAACGGCATCCGCCAAACGCGGTGCGTGCTGGCAAACGGGGATATGCTGCAAATCGGGCCCTACAAGATAGCCATTTCATTTGCTGTTAATTCCACAGAAACTCAGTCTGTCAATTCTCACATTTTCTTTAACCCGCAGACCAATGGGCCAGACCCCGCGCTGGGGCAGCAAATCGTGTCGCCGCTTCCTCAAACACCTAGTAAGGGAGAATTTCCGCCGATCGCATTTTTGCAGGCGAATCAAGTGACAATGCGATCGCTCCAATCTATGGGACTCCCTGTTGAAGAAATTGATTGGGCTGCGGTTGGCGGCGGTTTGGGCAGCTTGATTTGGGTGGATTTGCTGAGAATTTGCGGGGTGAAGGTCGATCGAATTGCCGTTCTGGGCATGGAAGAGCAGCCCTACGCCCGCTACCGGCGTTTGTGCCTGAATTCTCAAATTCCGCTGCGGGAACGCCTGCGATCGAATTCTGACTCGTGTCCAGACAACATTTGGGGCTGGCCTCCCTATGCTGTGCGGGAAGCTTGGCAGGAATTGCTCAAAGGACGGTTGGGAGTATCGCTGATGTTGATGTGGCAGGTGTTTGCGGAACCGACTTTTGCCGAAACTTATACGCCGCGCGCCGGGAATGTGTTTGATTCTATTGACAGGGAAACTGTGCGTATCGGGTGGAATCAGATGTTTCGCTACGGGAGAGTGCGGGCAATTCGCAAGACAGATGACGGCAGGTACGCGATCGCTTATTCTCGATCGAATGCCGATCGTCGCGACCACGCTTTTTTAATCGCCAAATACGTACACTTAGCCACCGGCTATCCCGCCATTCAATTTTTGCCCGACTTGCAAGAATACCGCGAAAAAACCCAGGATTTTGAGTCGGTTGTCAACGCTTACGAAAGCCACGACGGCGTTTACGAAAAGTTGGAGGCGAGGGGCGGCAGCGTGTTAATTCGAGGGCGGGGAATAGTGGCTTCGCGGGTGGTGCAGCGACTTTACGAAGCGCGGCAGCGGAACCGCAACATTCAAGTATTGCATTTGATGCGATCGGCCAAACCTCAAGGTAACAAATTCGATCGGGCCGTGCGACAAGTCGAAAATCACTATGAATTTCAACCGTTCAACTGGCCCAAAGCCTGCTGGGGCGGGGAACTGCGCGTACTTTTGGAAAATGCCAAACCAGAATTTCGCCCGCAGTTGCTGACAGACTGGGGCGGCACTACCACAGCGCAGCGCAGCGACTGGCGGCGCATTGTCAAAGAAGGTTTAAGTCAAGGATGGTATCAAATTACCTTCGGCGAAGTCGAGCGAGTCGAGCGCGACAGTCAAAACCGCACGGTGACGTACATTCGGGAGAAGGAACTTAAAGGGCAAATTAAGTTAGAAGCTGATTTTATTATTGACGCTACTGGTTTGGACGCTAAGGTAAAAACCAGTCCCCTGCTAGACGATTTGGTAGTTCAATACAATCTGCCCCTCAACAGTTTGGGGCGGTTGAGCGTCAACAACGATTTTGAAGTTCCCGAATTGCGCAACACTTCCTCTCTTCACCCAGAAGGGCGGGTGTACACAGCGGGCGCGATTACTTTGGGCGGCCCTTACGCGCCCGTAGACAGCTTTTTGGGCTTGCAATACGCCGCCCTGCGTTCCGTTGAAAGTCTGGCAGCTAACGGAGCTCCGGGTGTCGGGAAATTGAGCGTTTGGCGATCGTTCGTGCAGTGGTTGAAGTGGATTTTAAATCAATCTCCCGGCTAAATTGAAGAAGTTCGGCAACGGATTTTTTAACGGATTTAACGGAGGTAAAATAGCTTCGCATTCAATCTAAATTCTCAAATCTCAATTCAAAATATAAAATTATTCGCATTCAATCTCAAATACCCAATCTAAAATCCAAAATCCCAAATCTAAAATCGAATGACCCCCACCTTATCCGGCCGCTGGCAAACTCGGTTGCTGCTATTTGCCACCGCAGGCGTTTTAGTAACCCTGCCATTTTTTTTTGGTTTAATCACCTCCACATCTGGCGCAATTTTTTTCTTAATTTTAGGCTATGTAGCCATTTTTGGCATCGGCTGGGATGTTTTATATATCTACATCCAGAAATTTCGCTGGGATCGAGATTGGCCGGGCGCATTTCAATTGATCGCCGGGATTTGGGAAGCACTATTTGTGTTATTTTTAATCAAAACTATCGGTTTGCCGGGGATACCGCGAGAAGATTTTGACTTGGCAGCTTTTGCATTGCATTACAGTTTAGTGTGGCTGGCTATTTATCTGGCATCGCAAACGCTGATGCGGATTTTCTTTCCCTACTGGCGTTTCCGAGGCGGTCAATGGTTGTAATAATACCTGTAGGGGCGGGTTTTACAGACAATCTGTGCCTAAGACCAATAATCTCATAAACCCGCCCCGGCCATTCTACCAATTACCAATTACCAATTCCCTTTTTCCCAATTCCCAATTCCCGATTCCCCATGCCCGATTCCCCATGCCCAATTCCCCATCCCTCCGCTTCGCTCCGCCCAATTCCCTGTATATTCTCCTTTTTTTCCGGTTCGGGATTCCTTGACCTCGGTTTTGAATTAAGTGGGTTTCATGTAGTCTATGTCAATGAAATTTTCCCACCTTTCATGCAAGCATACCGCTATTCTCGGCAGTGCCTGAATTTGCCGCTACCAGAATACGGATACTGCGAAGGAGAGGAAGCAGATGTAACTCAACTTGTAGGGGGAAAACCAGCTTTTCGCCTGCGGGAATTGATGCAGGATGCCCGCAAGCGTCACGATATTGTGGGATTTATCGCGGGGCCGCCTTGTCCTGACTTTTCTGTTGGCGGCAAAAACCGAGGTCAGGAAGGAGATAAAGGCAAACTTTCAGCTTCGTACATTGAATTGATTTGCCAGCAGCAGCCGGATTTATTTTTGTTTGAAAATGTCAAAGGTTTGTGGAGAACTAAAAAACATAAAGCTTTTTACGACGAACTAAAGCATAAGTTGGCTGATGCGGGATATATTTTTGTGGAACGTTTAATAAATGCGATCGAATACGGCGTACCGCAGGATAGAGACCGAATTATTTTGATTGGCTTTAGAAAAAATACGCTCAAAAATCTGGGCATTTCCCTAGATGAAAAAAGCCTGATGTTACCAGAAAGTTTATTTCCTTGGCAAAGTCAGATATTATATCCCAAATTAGAAGTCTTTTCTCTTCCTTGGCCTCAGAGAAATGCCTTTGCAGGCGATGGTTTCTTTCCTTGTCCTGATGGCATTCCCCAAGAGTTGACGGTTGAGTTTTGGTTCCAAAAAAATGACGTTCTCAACCATCCCAATGCTGAACATTATTTTCAACCGAGAGCAGGGATTAAAAGGTTTGCTGAGGTCGAGGAGGGAGACGATTCAAGAAAATCTTTTAAGCGCCTGCACCGCTGGCGTTATTCGCCGACTGCTTGTTACGGCAATAACGAAGTTCACTTGCACCCTTACAAAGTTCGCAGGCTTTCTGTTGCAGAAACACTTGCCGTTCAGTCACTGCCAAAAGAGTTTGCGCTGCCGGATAATATGACGCTGACTAATATGTTTAAAACTGTTGGGAATGGGGTTCCTTATTTGGCTTCCCAGGCTATTGCTAAAACAATTTTTAATTTTTTATATATAAAATAAATAGATAAATAAGCGCAAAAGTATCTCAGAAACCCGGTTTCTTGCTAGATTTGTCGTGACCAATCCCAAAACTCGTAGAAACCGGGTTTCTAGCCCCCCGTAACAGTTAATCGTCGCGCCTCACACACGCTAGAGATTGGTGAACGCGGTTTTTTAAATGAACTAAGAAAAAGAAAAATTCACAAATGGTTTAGACTTGTTATATAATAGTTGGTTAAGGTTGAAAACCTAGATTTTTTATTTGCCTGCAATTCGCCATGACCGTTAAACCCCGCCGCTATCACATTACCACGTTCGGATGCCAGATGAATAAAGCCGACTCGGAACGGATGGCCGGCATTCTCGAAAATATGGGCTTTGAGTTCTCGGAAGACCCGAACGACGCTAGCTTGATTCTCTACAATACTTGCACGATTCGCGACAATGCCGAACAAAGAGTTTATTCTAACCTGGGAAGGCAAGCTCACCGCAAGCGCAAAGAACCGGGTTTAACTTTAGTTGTAGCTGGATGCGTGGCGCAGCAGGAAGGTGAGGCGCTGCTGCGGAGAGTGCCGGAATTAGATTTAGTAATGGGCCCGCAACACGCTAACCGACTTGAAGATTTGCTGGAAGAAGTTTTTCAGGGTAATCAAGTTGTGGCGACTGAAGCTGTGGAGATTATGGAGGATATTACTAAGCCTCGCCGTGACAGCAAGGTGACTGCTTGGGTGAATGTAATTTACGGCTGCAACGAACGCTGCACTTATTGTGTTGTGCCGAATGTTCGCGGGGTTGAACAGTCGCGAATTCCGGAGGCAATTCGCGCTGAAATGGAGGAGTTGGGCCGTCAAGGTTACAAGGAGGTGACTTTGTTGGGGCAGAATATTGATGCTTACGGTCGCGATTTGCCGGGGACAAAACCGGATGGCAGCCACCAGCATACTTTGACGGATTTGCTTTATTTTGTGCAGGATGTTCCGGGCGTGGAGCGCCTCAGATTTGCTACTAGCCACCCGCGCTATTTTAATGAAAGATTGATTAAGGCTTGTGCGGAATTACCGCAAGTTTGCGAACATTTTCATGTGCCTTTTCAGTCTGGAGATAATGATGTTTTGAAGGCGATGTCTCGGGGTTACACTCAGGAGAAATACCGCCGGATTATTGAGAGGATTCGCAGTTATATGCCGGATGCTTCGATTACGGCTGATGCGATTGTGGGCTTTCCCGGGGAGACGGAGGCGCAGTTTGAGAAGACTCTGAAGTTGATCGAAGATGTTGGTTTCGATTTGGTGAATACTGCTGCTTATTCGCCTCGCCCGGGGACGCCGGCTGCTTTGTGGGAAAATCAGTTGAGTGAGGAGGTGAAAGCCGATCGCCTGCAACGCATCAATCATGTCGTGACTGCAACTGCTATGGATCGATCGCAGCGCTATTTCGGACGCACTGAGGAGGTTTTGGTGGAAGTCCAGAATCTCAAAGATCCAACTCAGGTGATGGGGCGCACTCGCGGCAATCGCCTCACATTTTTTAAGGGCGATATTGCACAATTGGCTGGGCAAATTGTGCGTGTTAAAATTACAGATATTCGCGCTTTTAGTTTGACTGGAGAAAGAGTTTAAATAGTTCTTTGAGTTCCCAATCCCCGTAAGGACACGGCACTCCCTCCGCTACGCTTCGCCCATAGGTGTCAACTTAGCATTAAATTTGCAGTCCGGCAGGGGTTTAAACCCCTGCCTCAAAGCTGAAGTCCTCTCAAAGAGGACTAATAGACATCTCCTAAGTAGAGTCTGTGTGTAAGTCCTATAATTTATTCAGTCCTCTTTGAGAGGACTTTCGCTTTGAGACAGGGAATTAATTCCCTGGCGGACTGCGGGCAAGCGCGTTAAGTTGACACCAATAGGCTTGGCCTTAGTCCCTACAAAAGCTCTATACCTCACATACCTGAAAAGTTCTGACTATAATTGGAATAAAGAGAGTTTAAATAACATGACACAAAATTCTGAATTTTACACGCAAAAATCAACTCCGCAAACAACTCCTCAAGCTGAATTGCCGCAGCCAAACGAACGGGGAGAGTATCCAAGAACTTCTCACCGATATTGGGAAGCCGCAAATTCAGACCCGAAGGGTGTTAAATGTCGCATGGGCCCGCATTCTATTGAGGAAATAGAAGACCCGGGGAGCAAGGTAAATTTAAATATTGGCAGTTGGCCTGTTGTTGGTACTTTGAAACCAGGCCAGAATTTTGAAATCTATCTCGGCCCTAGCGGATTGGGGGTTTTGTACGACGCGCAACATAAACCTTGGTTTTTTGTTGAAAAAAGTGAGGGTACTGGCGGGCCGAGTAATTGTTTTGTTGAGGCTCGCAGCAGTTTTGTGAAACCAATACAGCCCAAGTAGCTCTCCTCTGATGAGAGCGCAAGTTTTGCCAGTTTTCGAGCTTGTTTAATTATCCTGAATTCTCGCTTGCTGTTGAATACTTCCTGTTCTAGCTGGGCTAACTGCGTGTATATTTGTCAAAAAGTATCGGGAGTATGGAAAAATGACGAAGATGCGGATCGGGTTACTCTTCGGCGGGCGATCGGGCGAACACGAAGTCTCTATTAGTTCGGCGCGGGCGATCGCCCGGGCCCTCGCTGCTGACGAAAATACCTCTAAATACGAAGTTTTGCCCTTTTATATCCAAAAAGACGGCCGCTGGCTGTCGGGAACGTTACCCCAGCAAGTCTTAGCCGCCGGCAAACCTCTGGAAATAGAGTCACAACCAGGAGAAGCTTGGCAGTTTCCTAATTTTAATGGCGTAGATGTTTGGTTCCCAGTTTTGCACGGGCCCAACGGCGAAGACGGTACGGTGCAAGGGTTGCTGAAATTATTGCAAGTTCCTTTTGTCGGTTCCGGGGTTTTGGGATCGGCGGTGGGAATGGATAAAATTGCGATGAAAATGGCTTTTGCTCGCGCCCTTTTGCCGCAGGTAAAATACATCGCTGTCAACCGTTCCGAAATCTGGTCTAATCCTTGCGTTTTCCCGAAACTGTGCGACAAAATTGAAGCTGAGTTGGGCTATCCTTGCTTTATCAAACCAGCGAATTTGGGCTCTTCTGTGGGAATTTCTAAGGCTCGATCGCGCGCCGAACTAGAAGCAGCTCTCGACAGCGCGGCCAGCTACGACAGGCGGATTATTGTGGAAGCTGGTGTGGTTGCTAGAGAATTAGAATGTGCTGTTTTGGGCAACGACAACCCCAAAGCTTCAACGGTGGGAGAAATTACTTTTCAAAGCGATTTCTACGACTATGAAACTAAATATACCGAGGGACAAGCCCAGTGGTCAATCCCGGCAAAAGTCAGCAGCGCGATCGTCTCGCAAATCCAAGAAATGGCAGTGCAAGCATTTTTAGCGATAGATGCCGCCGGTTTAGCGCGGGTAGACTTTTTCTACGTTGAATCAACCGGAGAAGTTTTGATTAACGAAATTAACACTTTCCCTGGCTTTACAGCTACCAGTATGTATCCTCAAATGTGGGCACATGATGGTATTTCTTTCCCCGAATTAGCAGACCGTTTAATTCAATTAGCTCTCGAACGGCACGGGGAAAAAGCTTGAATTGAGAGCGTCTAACTACTTTTGTACCAACCGCAAAAAATAAGTTATTCCGCAGGTAATATATCCATAGCAGCGGAAACGAGATAACATGGTTCTGGCAGGCATTGCCTGCCGGCAGACCTATTTCCGATTCGGGTCGAGCAACTGGGAATTTTCAGCAGCATGGTATAAATAAATGCTCAATAAAATAGTTAACAGAAAACGGCGAATAGCAGCGTCAATCTCGCATCGTGCATCTCAATTTTTAACTCGGTTAACTTAGATGAGACGTTTCACTCAACTGCCGCAGTGGTGGACTTACGGACTGTTATTTCCTCTAGCGGTACTCAACTGCTGGTTAGCCCTCCTAGTCTTTGAGTATTTTCGCGCTCTGATTACAGTTTTGATAATCGCTACAGTGTTCTCTTTTTTGCTAGATTATCCTGTGCGCTTTCTGCGGAGATACGGCTTGAAGCGCGATCGCGCAGTTTTGTCAGTATTGTTCGTAACTTTACTGGTATTGGTAGTTTTAGGTGTGACTCTGGCTCCGATTCTGCTGAACCAAATCACTGAACTGGCGACTCGATTGCCGACTTGGATAGTTTCTGGTACAGAACAGATTGAAGCGTTCCACAAGTGGGCGGAAAATCGCCGTCTGCCCATTGATGTTAGCGGTTTGACTACTCAATTGAGCGATCGACTTTCAGCTCAATTGCAGTCTCTCACCGGCGAAATCCTCAAATTTGGCTTGGGTGCGGCAGACAGTCTGTTGAATTTCCTGCTGACAATAGTTCTGACATTCTACTTGCTATTGCACGGCGATCGCCTGTGGGAAGGCTTGTTTAAGTGGTTTCCCTCCAAGCTGAGCCTGCAATTGCGCCAGTTGCTGGCGCGCAGCTTCCACAACTACTTCGTCGGACAAGCAACTTTGGCGGGTTTGATGGGACTGTCGATGACTGTGGCTTTTTTAATTTTGCGAGTTCCCTTCGGGCTGCTGTTCGGTTTGGGTGTGGGTGTCATGACGATGATTCCCTTCGGGGCACCTTTCAGTATTTGCGTTGTCAGTTTGCTGATCGTATTAAACAACTTTTGGCTCGGCGTCACAGTTTTAGCTGTCGCTACAGTAATCGAGCAAGTAATTGAAAGCGGGGTTGCTCCTCGGTTATTAGGCGGTTTTATTGGTCTCAATCCTGTGTGGATTTTAGTGTCGCTGCTAGTGGGGGTTAAGGTGGCTGGAGTACCAGGTTTGATAGTTGCTGTGCCGATGGCCGGTTTTATTAAGAATACGGTTGATACTTGGGAAACTTTAAGGAATAAGTCGAGGGAAATTGATGCGGTTAGTTCTCTAGAAGCTACGGAGCAATAATACTATTTTAGATTTGAGATTGAAAAATTGGGAATGATATCGCAGCCTGTAAAATAACCCTTATCAGGTTCGTAGTGAGGACTGAAGTCCTCAGAAAATTATCAGGACTTCAGTCCTCACTACGAACGAATTAGATTGCGGTCGTGACCGCTGATCTCATAAGACTGATTCCATGAAGATTTCTTCCGAGAAAATGCGGAATATCCGGGCGGACTACCGTAGTCTGTATTATCGCATTTAGGCGGCAATTCGCCAGTGCTAGCCCAGAGCGATCGCACTTACAAGCTAAAATCTACAATTGGCCTGCGACAGCCCGGTTTTTACTCCACCCTGTAGGGTAAATCCCACCAGTCAAGCACAGCTCACAAATGCTTGAATTAAAATAAAGAACCTTTGTTCTGAGTTAATTACAGTAGGTGCTAAAAATGCCAAACCATAATTATAACTCTCGCCCATTCTCTCACCAAATTAATACTGTGTCAACCAAAAATATGCCTAATCAAACTCAGCCTTGTAGCCGTTTTTCTTTACCGAAAAAACTTGCTTTTTTATCCCTAATTTTGCTCGGTTCCACAGCAACAGTTGGCTGCAACGCCCTAACTTCCCAAGTTCCTGGAAGTTCTAACGCTATCAAAACTGAGCCTGCAACAGCAGCGCCAATCTCAGCATTGCCTGCAAATATACTGCCCTCTCAAGACTCTAATTTTGTCACTAAAGTAGTGCAGGAAGTCGGCCCTGCAGTGGTGCGGATCAATTCTTCTCGCACGGTGAAGAACGGGGTTCCTGATGAGATCCCCGAGCAATTACGCCGCTTCTTCGGCTCGGAATCTCCCATTCAACCGGGAAGTCGGGTTGAGCGGGGCTCGGGTTCTGGTTTTGTTTTTGGTTCCGACGGCCGCATTTTAACTAACGCTCACGTTGTTGACGGCGCGGATACGGTGACGGTAAAACTGAAGGACGGCCGCGAATTTGCAGGCAAAGTTTTGGGGGTAGATACAGTTACTGATGTGGCTGTTGTTAAAGTTGAAGCTAACAATTTGCCTGTGGTGAGTTTGGGCAAATCTGAAGAGTTACAGCCGGGAGAATGGGCGATCGCGATCGGCAATCCCCTCGGTTTGGACAATACCGTGACTGTGGGCATTATTAGCGCCACAGGCCGTTCTAGCGCCGATGTGGGCGTTCCCGACAAGCGCGTCAGCTTTATTCAAACCGATGCTGCCATCAATCCCGGCAATTCCGGCGGCCCGCTGCTGAACCAGCGCGGTCAAGTTATCGGCATGAATACGGCGATTATTCAAGGCGCCCAAGGACTGGGTTTTGCGATTCCGATCGATCGGGCACAACAAATTGCCAACCAATTAGCAACAACCGGAAAAGCCGAACATCCTTATCTCGGCGTTCGGATGTTGAGCATTACTCCCGAAGTCAAGGCAGAATTTAATAAAAATCCCAACAGCAAATTGAGGCTGACTGAAGATAAAGGCGTGTTAGTTTTAGGAGTTGCGAAAGATTCTCCCGCCGCACAAGCTGGAGTTCGCGTTGCCGACGTGATCAAGAAAATCAACGGTACAGAAGTGACCGATGCTGGCAGCGTACAGCAAATTGTTGAGAAAAGTACAGTAGGCAAGGATATGCAGCTTGAGTTGAGCCGCAGCGGACAACCTGTTACTGTGGCGGTGAAAGCTGGTGCTTTTCCAGCGAATCAAAAGCAGTAGTCCGACAGTCCGGCAGGGGTTTAAACCCCTGCCGAGAGAGCGAAAGTCCTCTTGCATAGGACTGAGAGTAAGTTACTGTCAATAAAAAGTTGAAAAACTTGGTATAAAAAGGGAGTAATTATCAGTCGGTTTTAACCGACTTGTGCTTTGAGACGGGGGTTTAAACCCCCGGCGGGATGTCGGGGATGCTAGTTATACTAAATTACCAAAATTTCTATTTGTGATTAAGAGGTGAAAAAATGGCTCACATCAATTTGCGCCGCCCCGAAAATATCAGCGGTAATTTTTATGTAGACAGTAGCTGCATTGACTGCGATACTTGTCGGTGGATGGCACCGTCCGTATTTACTCAAGCCGGAGAACAGTCTGCGGTTTACCAGCAGCCGACAAACGAAACAGCATCCCTGCGAAGTCTCGCGGCTCTTTTGTCTTGTCCCACAAGTTCGATCGGCACTGTAGAAAAACCCAAAAACATCAAAGAAGTTCAGCAACATTTGCCCGCACTCGTAACAGAAAATGTCTACCACTGCGGCTACCACTCAGAGAAATCCTACGGCGCGGCCAGCTATTTAATTGTCCGCCCCGAAGGAAACATTTTAGTTGATTCTCCCCGTTTTGTACCGCCGCTAGTCAAAAACATAGAAGCAATGGGCGGCATTCGCTATCTGTATTTGACTCACCGCGACGATGTAGCAGACCATCAAAAATACCGCGACCATTTTGGGTGCGATCGCATTCTTGATGCTGAAGAAGTTAACGCGGATACTCGCAGTGTAGAAATTCAATTATCCGGCAGCGAACCGCATCAAATAGCTGATGATTTGTTGATTGTACCTGTTCCAGGTCATACTAAAGGTCACACGGTTTTACTTTATAAGAACAAGTTTTTGTTCAGCGGCGACCATCTCGCCTGGTCGGACTATTTGCAGCAGCTAGTTGGCTTTCGCGAAGTCTGTTGGTATTCTTGGCCGGAACAAATCAAGTCTATGCGAAACTTGGCTAATTACTCGTTTGAATGGGTGTTGCCGGGACACGGCCGGAGGTATAATGCCGATCGAGAAACAATGAGCAATCAAATGCAACAGTGTATTGCTTGGATGCTCGATGCTTAATGCGATCGGGTCTATAATTCCGACTCAGCCAGATTCAGTTGACCTCGGCAGCCTGTGAAAATCCGACTGCCATCTTTAAGAATATGAATCTCCATCCGATCGCTCGCCCCTTCCTATCTCTATTCTCGACCTCTGCGTGAATCAGCGTCAATCCCTTATCATCTGCGGCTCGATAAATTCTCTTTTTTTTACCGCAGATGAGGGCAGATAAACGCAGATAAACGCAGATGAATCCCTCTGAATAGACTTAGCGAATGACTGCTAATGAGCTCAAGCAAGCTGCCAGATCGGCATCAGGGGTGGTAATGGGCTGCAAGTTGTATTGCTCCGACAGAAGCTTGAATACATTGGGAGAAATAAACGCCGGTAATGTCGGCCCTAGCCGAATGTTTTTAATCCCCAAATGCAAGAGAGTTAGCAAGACGGCTACTGCCTTTTGTTCGTACCAGGAAAGAATCATGGAAAGGGGTATATCGTTGACACCTACCTCAAAGGCATTCGCTAGTGCTACAGCAATCTGAATCGCGGAGTAGGCATCGTTACACTGACCGATATCCATCAGGCGGGGCAGACCGTCAATTTCGCCCATTTGTCGATCGAAGAACCGAAACTTGCCGCAAGCTAGGGTTAGCACGACACAATCATCAGGCACTTTTTCTACGAACTCGGTGTAATAATTGCGATCGGGCTTAGCTCCATCACAGCCCCCCACTAGGAAGAAATGGCGGATTTTACCCTGTTTCACAGCGTCAATCACTTGATCTGCCACTCCCAAGACTGTATTGCGGGCAAAACCAACTGTGACTGCCCTGGGGGGTGCATCTTCAGTAAAGCCGGGAAGTGCCAGTGCTTTCTCAATAACTAAAGTAAAATCGGGTGCGCCATTGTCGATCGCACTCAAGTTAATCATGCCGGGATAGCCAACCGGGCCAACGCTAAAGAGTTTATCTTCATAATAGGAATGGGTTGGCATTAAGCAGTTGGTTGTAATGACGATCGCACCGGGGAACTTGGCAAAATCCTTGGTTTGGTTCTGCCAAGCAGTGCCGTAGTGACCGTAGAGATGGGGGTACTGCTGTTTTAGTTTGGGATAGCCGTGGGCTGGTAGAAGTTCGCCGTGGGTGTAAACCGTAATTCCAGTGGCTGCGGTTTGCTTCAGTATGGCTTCGAGTTGTTTGATGTCATGTCCTGAAACCAGAATCGCCTTCCCTTGGCGTGGATTGAGGGGAACAGGCGTGGGAATTGGGTGCCCGTAGGTACTGGTATGTCCGGCATCCAATAGTTCCATAGATCGCAGATTAATGGCTCCCACCTCAAGAGCAAGATTCACCCACTCCTGCAAGCCCAAGGTCTGGTTATCGAGGGCGGTCAGCGCTTCATAAATGAAACGATACACCCGCTCGTCTTCCTGTCCCACTTCGTAGGCGTGGAAGGTGTAGGAGGCAAGACCCTTAACCCCATATAACACTGTGAGTTTGAGCGAGAAAATATCCACATTCGAGGCAGACTGACTCATGAACTGGATGGAAATCAGCTCACCCTGCTCAACCAGGCTCTCCTCAAAGTTGGGTTCAAAGTCGGAAATTGCAGCCCAGGTCGGTGGATTGTCTGTTGCTTGCTGCACTTGAGCCTTGAGGTTGGCGCGATGGTCGATCGCTTCATGGAGATACTCAACAAACCGCTTTTCGGAAAAGTTGACATTCGTCATCGTGGCAAAGATCGCTTCGCAGGTGAAGGCATCCACTGCATGAGTATCAATGCCTAATTCCTTGGCTTTGAGGGCAATCGGAGCCAACCCGCGCAGATAATAAATCAGCAAATCTTGGATCGCATTCACCTGGGGACTTTTTCCACAAGCGCCAAACTGATGGCATCCTTGTCCGCTTGCTGTTTGTTCGCATTGTTCGCAAAACATTGTTTTTTTCCTTGTTTTAATTAGTGTTAAAAACCTTCACACGGATTTGGAAAACCGTTTGCTAGATTCGGGAATGAGATAGGTATCAAACACGGAGGCAACATTGCGAATTAGCAATCGCCCGATCGCAGTTACTTCAATCCCATCGCCCCAACGTTTGATTAACCCATCGGCTTCTAAGGCATCGAGTTTGGGAAGTTCCTCGGCGAAATAGTCATTGAAATCGCGCTCGAAGCCGAGATGGTATTTTTCTTCCAAATCTTGTACCGATAGTTGAAATTGACACATCAATTCCATGATGACCGTGCGCCGAATCATATCTTTCTGACTCAGTTGCACCCCTTGAGCGATCGGTAATTCACCCGCATCGATCGCCTGATAAAAGTCTTTCAATCGCTTGTGGTTTTGGGTATACACATCCTGCAACATACTGATGGAAGTCATGCCAAAGCCCAGCAGATCTGATTCAGGCTTGGTTGTATACCCCTGAAAATTCCGATGGAGTTGACCCGCTTGTTGGGCGATCGCCAATTCATCATTAGGCTTGGCAAAGTGATCCATGCCAATAAACACATAGCCATTTTGCGTTAGTTGGGCGATCGTACTTTGCAGAATTTTCAGCTTTTCGCCAGCAGTCGGCAAAGCAGATTCCGGCATTCGTTTCTGAACCGGTTTGAGCCAGGGGACATAAGCAAAATTAAATACTGCAATGCGATCGGGATTTAATTGCAAGGTCTTCTGTACCGTTTCCTGGAATGTTGCTTGTGTTTGGAAAGGTAAGCCGTAAATTAAATCTACATTGACACTTTCAAACCCAGCTTCCCGCATCCAATCCATCACATCAAACAACATTGCTTCGGGCTGCACCCGATTGATTGCTTCCTGCACGGTGGGATTAAAGTCTTGAATGCCAAAGCTAATCCGATTGAAGCCTAATTGTCGCAGAAATAGAATGTATTCGCGATCGATATAGCGGGGATTAACTTCGATCGATATTTCTGCCGCGTCATCGAACCGAAAATGCCGATTCAACTGGTTCCAGAGAAACTCCACCTGACTCTGGTCAAGATAATTGGGAGTGCCACCACCCCAGTGCAACTGATGCACCAGCCGATCGGCATCCACCAAACGGGCAACTTGGCGAATTTGGCGATCGAGATAGCCTAAATAGGGTTCTACCACCTCCTTGCGCTGGGTGATGATGGTATTGCAGCCGCAGAAATAACAGGGCGTTGCACAAAAGGGGATGTGGCAGTAAAGCGATAAGGGGGTTCGTTTGTGATTGCCGACGGCGATCGCGGTTTTAAATGCGTTGCGATCGAAGTCAGTGCTTAATTCGGTGGCGGGTGGATAGCTGGTATACCGAGGTAAAGGCTGGTTGTATTTATTTAACAATGCAGCATCAAATTCAACCGCTTGTGATAACTGTTTCATGAACCGATTTATCCTGAGTGTTGTTGTGTAGATTTAGAACCCCAACCGGTTTGAGAAATGTCGGGATCTTTGTTTTGTGGAGTTATCTATTTCGCGACGACTTCTCGTTCACCCCTATGAGAGTGGCCTTGTGTGCTGCCGGGCCGATCTTGCCGAGTCAGCAAATCAAAGGTATGTTCTCCGACCGCAGCTTTCACATCAGCTTCTAGTTCGTGCATCACATCTTGGTTGAGCGTAAATGCCGCATTTGCTTCTGTGACAATTCGCTCGATAGTGTCAGCATCCACCGGAAACTCATCCAGGGTTTGGCGATAGCGTTCCTTAAATACTCGCCTTGCTTCCGGTGTGGAGATTTGGTCGAATTCATAGAACTCAGTGCCTTGATTTGATGGCAAAGATAGTGCCGATCGAATCACGTTTTTCAAGCTTTGCCCGCCGGATAAATCACCCATGTAACGAGTGTAAGCATGGGCAATCAGCAGGACTGGATCGGTTGTTGAGAGGGTTTCAATGCGATCGCAATACACGCAACCCCCAGGTGAAGCCGTAATTTGCTGCCGCCAATTTTCACCGTAATAAAACGCTAGATCGCGAGCCAAATTCTCAGCGCGATTTAACTCAGGGAAATAGAGAGCCCCGATAATCGGGTGGCTGACATGGCTCTGCAAAGCCGTTTCTAGGGCGCTGTAGACAAAGTACAAATCGGCAAATAGTTTACGCAAAGGTTCGCGTTCCACAATGCCTTTGATAAAGCATTTCATAAATGCCGTATTTTCGGCTGTGGTGTGGGATTTCATCGTGCCTTCTCGAAGGCGTGTCGATAGATTAGTCATGGCAATATCTCCTAATTAATCACGGTTCTAGACGATTCAGCATTAATCGAGGGCAGTAAATAAAGGCGCAACAACTGCCACACGATCGCAGCAATCCAGGGTAATTTTTGACAAAATTGGATGGCGGGATGGCGCTGGTTGCTAGAGATTTCTGCCAATTTTTGATTGGCGATCGCGCATTGCTCTAACCGTGGGAATAATTCTGGATGGTGGGTATCTAAAATACTGGGAAATGCCCGTTTTGCCGTTTCATTGGTGTGATGAATCACCTGCTTGTTATATTCCTGCGGATCCATCCCGATCGAGTCATAAAATGTGGAGCGTTCCAACACCGTCATTGTGTGGGTGGCAAACACTGTCAGCAGGAAAAAGCGCGCCCAGAGTCTTGCCTTCCAGCTATTCCAAAGCTTAGGCTGCGATCGCAACAATGCCTTAAAGAAATCCCCGTGCCGATTTTCGTCTTGGCACCAATTCTCGAAGTAGCGAAACAGGGGATAAATTTGATGTTCGGGATGTTGTTCGAGATGGCGAAACACCAAAATATAGCGCCAGTAGCCAATTTTTTCCGACAGATAAACTGTATAGATCACCCATTCCGGAGGAAAAAATGTGTAAGTCCGATTTTTTGTTAAATAGCCCAGATCCAAAGATAACCCAAAATCCGTCATCGCCTTATTCAAAAAACCCGCATGACGCGCTTCATCCCGGGCCAGTAAGCTAAAGGCTTCCGATAACAACGGTTGGCGATTCTTAAGTTTGCGGGAAAGTTCTTTGAACAACAGAAAACCAGAAAATTCTGAGGTACAGGAGCGCTCTAAAAAGTCAATAAATGCCTTTCGCGTTTCGCCATCAATGTTGTCCCAGCATTGCTCAAACTCTTGATTGCGGACAAAATGGTGGCGGTTATAGTCGGCGCGCAATTCTGCTACAACTGCTTCTAATTCCGCTTGTTGCCCGGACAGATCCATTTCGGCAACGGCATCAAAATTGGTGGTGTAAAAGCGGGGTGTTAACAGGGTTTCTTGAACAGGTGCTTTAATGCTGGATGGCAGACCAGCAGACTCCGATTTACTAATTGAACTGACCATAGGAGGAGAGTGGATTGTTCGGAATTGATGACTGTGCAACACTATCCCTTAATCCGGGATCGCCCACAAGTCAGTTACCAGTGCTATCCTATAGTTACTTAAAGTAAAGCATAGAAGCCCATAGGACGCTTCAGCCATTTATAAAGAAATATGGAAATTATCCTGAAGGCAAATGTGAAGGGAGTTTATGGTGGAACCCAGTCAGTGCATAGAAATTAAATGTCCGATTCAATTTGTGCTGGATTTGTTGGACAATAAGTGGTCGATTTTGGTCTTACGCGAACTGTTTGGTGGCGCGAAGCGCACCCATGAATTACTCGCAGCGCTTCCGGGAATCAGCACGAAAACCCTGACTCAACGCCTACGAGAGTTGGAATCTCAAGGGTTAGTCGAGCGCCATGTTTACGCCGAAATTCCACCCCGTGTAGAATATTCCCTCACACCCAAAGGTCGGCAAATTCAACCGGTGATGGCAGCGTTACATCAAGTAGGATCGCAGTGGCTGGGACAGGAGAGTTGTATTTGTCCGCTGACACACTCGGATGCTGAGGTTTTCAGTTAAAAGTTACTGAGAAAAAAGAAACCGGGTTTCTGGGAAAAATCGCAGATTCTCAACTAGATATCTACGAAGAAACCCGGTTTCTGGCCTCGAATTGCGTAAATCTTGTAAGTCCTGAATTTGTTTAAGTCTCGCTAAGTTTTCGATTTGGGAATTGCCACCAAGGTGATAGAATTAGCGGGGTAAGTTGCCCGAAAACCGGCAGCGCTGACACCTAAATCGCTCTGACGGACGATCGCCCGCAAATTCGCCTCGCTGTAAGTGTAAACTTGAGCTGTGGCTGCCGGGTTAAATCCTTTCAAACTCAAGTTGCTGCTCAAGTTTTTGGTGGTTTTATTAATAATTACCAGCGTCAAAGCACCGTCACCCGTGCGTTGCGCTCCGTAGATTGACAAAAGCCCCTGGTCTGTGCTGTGCGATCGCACCCAAGTATCGCCATACTTACCGCCTTTTCCGTCGTAATTCATGTAAATTCGGAAGGCATAGGCACCCGGTTCCGAAGACTTCGGAGGCCCCCACAGCGTCGCTAAATCGAGTTGTTCCCGCCCAAAAATCCCCAGGATGTCGGCTTGAGCCAACGCGCCGTTAATCGACTCCAAACCGCCCCAATTGTATTCAGTAATTGCGACTTTTGTACCGGGATAATCTTGCTTTACCCACTCTCGAAACCGGGGAATAATTGTTAGCGGCGGATTCGATTTACCAATCCAACTTTCATCAGTATAAGTGCTGTCCCACAGCGAACGAGTCGATCGCAACCGGGCTGCTTGCGTCTTAGCATCGCCGGCGGGACAATTCGCCAAACACAGGTCATCGACGACAGGATAGTAGTGTTCGTCGAAATAGTCGAGGATGCGAACACCTTTTTGCTGTTCGTAGGCGCGCATTTGCTGCAAGTACCACCGCGCAAACCAGACGCCGCCGTGTTTTTCGCGATCGCCCTTTACTCCCGAATCCACATAAACAGGCCAGCCGAAATCCGACGGCCCGAGTACCAAAGCGGTGGAATCAACCGCTTTTACCATTGACGCATATTGGTAAGTGCGATCGCGCAATTCGTCATAACTTGTCGGTTCTGGATGAACGTCGCGGTGAGTGTTTCCCCAACCGCTTGGTTCGTTGTCCATTTGATAAATTTGTACGCCGCCCGATTCAGCAGTACCGTGGGTTTTAACTAAATGTTGAACCCAAGCTTTTTGAAATGCTGGATCGCTAACAATACTGACATCAAGGCGGTTGTTATCGGTGATTAAAGTGCCGTCGGGACGCTTCCCGTTGCCGCACTTATCGCCTTCGGGAAAAATGTATGGATTCGTTTTTTCTTGCGCGCCGTATTTGGATACTCGAAAGCCGCAGTTCCAGATGCTCAATTTATTTACATAGCCAATTATCGGGATGGTAACGATGCTTTTGCTACCGTTACTGCGGTTGGTTTTAACAATTTTGTCGATCGAATCGCCGGGCACGGGGTTTTTATTGTCGCCGCCGCCGACGAAAAAGAAGTCATCGCCGCTGTTGGAAGAATCGACAAGCCAGTTGTAGCGGCTGGTGTGATTGGCGCCCCAGCGTTCCACCGGAATTCGCAACTCTTTGGCGAGGGCGGGATCTAGGGCATAATCGTTCAATCCGTAGATGTCGGGACTGATGGAATGGCGATCGGCTGTAACATCTACAGACAAAGCTAAACTACTGGTTTGGGCTATACTGTTTTTGATATAAGCTGTTGTTGCGGCGATTGCCAAAGTAGCTATTAAACCCAATAAAAATAGGACAACCCAACGAGGTTTATTTTCGGGAGACTGCCATAAAAATCGTACATTCATTAATTTATGATATAGTGTTTAATAAGGCTTGTTTAAATTCTACTGCACTTGTGTAATAAATTTCAGGATTGTCGATTAAAGCGCGATCGATCGCGGTGGCTAGCGAATCTCTCGCTCTTGTAAATCATCGCGTTACACCTCAACATATTTGTATAAAGTTCTAGCTTCAGGAATAGACGCACCAGATTGACGCAACTCTTCCAAATAAAAAACTATTGCTGCTTTAATTTGCTGTTCTGCTTCTTCGATAGTTGCACCTGTTGCTACGCATCCTGGTAAATCTGGAACATAAGCAGAATAATTGCTTTCTGCTCTCTCAATCGCAATAGCATAACGTATAATTTTGCTTTTAGTATCTGCTTTTGCATCTGTTAGTACAATAGAACCGACCGGGGTCAATTCCCATCTGTCGCGAGGTGAATTGGTTTCTATATCTCGTTTAACCAAACCATCAACAGCCAGTTTTTTCAAGACAACCATCATGTCAGGTTCTCGCGGTACATCTCGGCGGGAAAGTGCATTGGCGAGTTCGTACCAACTCCATTTTCCTTGACCTTTAGCTACTAATTCTAGCAAGACTAATTCAAGCTGAGTTAATTGAGTTAGGTTTTTCATAAAAAGTCCTCTACGCTAGGATGAAATAAAACGCCGAATCCTTCTTTTAGTTTATAATCTTCAAGGGTCGCTGTGTGAGCGTTGTTCCAGAGTTCATAAGCCCGATCCGGGTTGGTTGGTTGTCCTGTTGGATAGCCTAGTTTTTTATACCTTAGATACTCGCGCAACTCGTGAGTATAAAAGCGTAAATCAACAGGATCAGCTACGATGGTTCCTGTAGCTATGCTTCTCAACCGTTCAACCATTTTTAACTCAGCTTCACCAACTGGATTAAATCTGCGAACATGAGCTTCAACTAAGGCAACGCCTTTATCAGTAATTTTAACATTTTGATAAGATAAGTTGAGAATCTTCCCGACAGCTTTTGAGGAATTGAAAGGTCTGCCACTTGTTGCGCCTTTTTCTATCATTTTATTCCAGTGGCTTTAATTGATCTGTAATTAACGAAATCCTGAAACGCTTAGATGTTTTACAGTCTACAAGTCTCGACAAGAGAGAAGAGCGCCACTAGAATTAGCTCCCCACACCAATCAAAACTGCCCACCCAACTCAACCAACCCCAGCCGGGAGGTGTCGGGAGGTTTCCTTCTGGTGCTTTTGTGTTATATTGCCAGCTTTCCCTCCATTCACTATTCACGCGCCAACCTACCCGATCGCCAAACGATTGCCATACTTTCTGATCGTATTCCCTGGTTCCCCCCAGACTTTGATAGATACGCTTCTGCACCGAAAAGCCGAAGTGCCCATTACTGTATTTTACCCAAAGTTTGTCAATAGTACGCAAGTCCTCGCAGGGGAATTTTTCAATATGTTCTACATCCAGGAATCCTTCTTCCTCCCTATCCGCCACCTTCAACATCACTCTTGCCGTTTCCTCATCCGCCTCTTTCCACTTTTTAGCAGCCAATAAATTCCGCAAGTTTGTATAATCCATCCCCACGGCTGAAATCACCCGCGTAGTTTCAGCCGCCGCTGGTTTTGGTGTCAGCAAATCCAACCATTCCTGCACCGACTGCGGGCGATTTGGCGGTTCCAACTCCATCCCTTTCACAATCGCCGCATTCACCCTGTCGCTAATTTTATCATTGTGCTGTTTCGGCGGAGTCAAAGGAATATTTTGCTTCCTAAATTGCGACGGAAACGGTAACTCACCAGTCAACATGACATAAAGCGTTGCTGCTAGGGAATAAACATCAGTATAAGCACCAAGTTCAGCGCGTTTTTATAATAATTCGATGGGTGCGTAACACTCAGTCCCGGAATTGCTATTTGTCCGCAATTTCCCCGGCGCTATCACCTGTCGCGCTAAGCCAAAATCAATCAAAACTGCACCCCCCTGACCCCCCTTATTAAGGGGGGAAGAAGAAATTTTGCCTCCCTGATTAAGGGGGGAAGAAGAGAAGGGGAAATTTTCTCTTACTCCCCCCCTTACCAAGGGGGGGCTGGGGGGGGGTTCTTAGCATAATATTTTGGGGTTTCACATCGAGGTGAGTAAATCCTTGCTTGTGAACAAAACTCAGGGCCCTTCCCACTTGCTTAATAATTGACAAAGCTTTCTCTTCCGACAAAATTCCGTTATATTCGAGATGGCTTGCTAAGTCAATCCCGTCGATTAATTCCATCACCATGCACCACAATTGAAGATTTCCCACCATTTCGGGAAATACTTCGTAAACTTGCACGACGTGGGGATGGCTGCATCGGGCTAAGGATAAAGCTTCGTTGAGAAATTTGGTTTGTAATTCCTGAAAGTTTGGTTTACCTTGAACGTTGGCATTTAGGGTTTTGATGGCGACTACTTTGCCTTCTTTGAGGTTTTGAACGCGGTAGGTGACGCCGAATCCGCCACAGCCGAGGATTTCTTCGATTAGGTATTTGCCTTGGTGCAGTTGTTGTCCGGGCGCCCAGTGCCTCATGGCGGGTATGTGGGGGTGGAGAGGATGGTTTTGATTATAGCTGAGATGGGGAAATTTTGTTTAGGGTTTGAAGTTGAGAAACCGGGTTTTTTCCGAGATTTTGGGCTGCAATCAAGTATAGTCGCAAAAACCCGGTTTCTGGAGGCTTTGGGTGAGGCCCAGAAACCTGGTTTTTTCGGAGTTTTTGGGTTGTAGTGAGGTATTGTCGCAAAAACCCGGTTTCTGGAGGCTTTTGGGTGAGGCCCAGAAACCTGGTTTTTCGGAGTTTTTGGGTTGTAGTGAGGTATTGTCGCAAAAACCCGGTTTCTGGAGGCTTTTGGTTGAGGTTCAGAAACCGGGTTTTTTCCGAGATTTATGTCAAAGTTTTAATTTGGGAAAAAACCCGGTTTCAATCTTAAGTGTAAGCCTCCATTGGTAAGCAAGAACAGACAAAATTACGATCGCCAAACGCATTATCTATCCGGCCCACCGCAGGCCAAAACTTATATTCGCGAGTCCAAGGTGTCGGATAAGCAGCTTGCGCGCGAGAATAAGGACGGTTCCACTCATCAACCATCAGAGATTCTGCGGTATGCGGCGCATTTTTCAACACATTATTTTGCGCGTCCACATTCCCTTGTTCAATCTCCGCAATTTCCCCTCTAATCGCAATCATCGCATCGCAAAAACGGTCTAGTTCCTGCTTCGATTCGCTTTCCGTCGGTTCCACCATTACCGTACCGGCGACCGGCCAAGAAACAGTCGGCGCGTGATAGCCGTAATCCATCAACCGTTTAGCAATATCATCGACTTCGATAGCAGCAGATTTTTTGAGCGATCGCAAATCTAGAATGCACTCGTGCGCTACCAAACCCGATTTCCCTTTGTACAAAACCGGATAATAAGATTCTAACCGATGCGCCATGTAATTAGCATTAAGAATTGCAACTTTTGTCGCCTCAGTTAAACCGACTCCTCCCATCATCCGAATGTACATCCAAGAAATAGTCAAAATGCTCGCACTTCCCCAAGGTGCGGCCGAAACAGCACCAACTGATTCTATCTTACTCCCCCCCTTGGTAAGGGGGGGTTGGGGGGGGTAAGCTCTTAATTCTGCATCAGTAGAAGGCAAAAATTCCACTAAATGAGACATGACTCCAATCGGCCCCATGCCCGGCCCGCCGCCGCCGTGGGGAATGCAGAAAGTTTTGTGCAAATTCAAGTGACAAACATCCGCACCAAAATCACCGGGGCGGCACAATCCAACTTGAGCGTTCATATTTGCGCCGTCCATATAAACTTGTCCGCCACAGTTGTGGACAATCTCGCAAATTTCTTTAATTTCTGACTCAAAAACGCCGTGAGTCGATGGATATGTTACCATCAAAGCAGCCAGTTCATTTTTGTGCTTCTCGGCTTTTTTATGCAAGTCAGTCACATCAATATTTCCCTGAGAATCGCACTCTACAGCAACTACTTTCATCCCCGCCATTACCGCGCTAGCCGGATTTGTACCGTGGGCTGACTGGGGAATTAAACAGATATTGCGGTGAGATTCGCCTCGGTGTTCGTGGTATTGGCGAATAACTAACAAGCCCGCGTATTCGCCTTGGGAACCGGCGTTGGGCTGCAACGAAATTCCCGCAAAACCTGTGATTTCTGCCAGCCACTGTTCTAGTTGCACGAACATCATTTGATAGCCGCGAGTTTGATTGCGGGGTGCAAAGGGATGTATCTTGCCAAATTCCGCCCAAGTCACGGGAACCATCTCGGCTGTTGCATTCAATTTCATTGTGCAGGAGCCCAAGGGAATCATCGATGTATTTAGCGATAAATCCTTAGTTTCCAATCGGTGCAAGTAGCGCAACAGTTCGGTTTCGGAATGGTAGCTGTTGAAAACTGGATGGGTGAGATAACTGGTTGTGCGATCGCAAAAATCAGGTAACATCATATAGGAAGTGAATGCGTCTGCATTCAGCGGAACGCTCAGAGTATTCTCCCCGTCACCCCTGATATAATCCTTCTCCTGTGCAAAAATTTTCCACAATTCTTTGACATCTTCAGCCGTGACAGTTTCATCCAGAGTAATTCCCACGGTTTTTTCATCAAATACCCGCAGATTAATGTGGCGATTTTGAGCCGCTTGTAGAACTTCCGATAGCGGCTTATCTCCCAATTCTACCCGCAGAGTATCGAAGAAAGGTTGAGAACTAATTTTGTATCCAAAGCTGGAAAGGCCCGAGGCTAAAATCGCAGTTAAACTGCGTACTTGTTCGGCAATTTGTTTGAGTCCAGACGGGCCGTGATAAACAGCATACATACTCGCCATCACGGCCAGCAAAACTTGTGCAGTACAAATATTGCTAGTTGCTTTTTCGCGGCGGATGTGCTGTTCGCGGGTTTGCAAAGCCAAACGCAAAGCAGATTTGCCGTTAGCATCTTTAGAAACGCCGACAATTCGTCCCGGAACTTGCCGTTTAAACTCTTCTCTGGTGGCGAAATAGGCTGCGTGGGGCCCTCCGAATCCCATCGGCACTCCGAAGCGCTGGGTGCTTCCTACGGCTATGTCAGCGCCGAATTCGCCTGGGGGTGTGAGGAGGCAAAGACTCAAAATGTCGGCGGCTACTGTGACTAAGGCGCCGGCTTTGTGTGCCGATCGAATAAAATCGGTATAGTCGTAAATTGCGCCGTCGGTGGCCGGGTATTGCAGGAGCGCGCCGAAGATTGTACGATCGAACTCAAAGCTTTGATGGTCGCCGACAATCACATCAATTCCCAGCGGTTTAGCCCGAGTTTGCACCACTTCGATGGTTTGAGGGTGACAATCTTGCGAGACAAAAAACGCTTTTGCTTTATTTTTATTAGCGCCGTAACTCACCGTCATAGCTTCCGCCGCCGCAGTCGCTTCATCCAGCAAGGAAGCGTTGGCAATTTCCAAACCCGTGAGGTCAATTATCATGGTTTGGAAGTTCAGCAAAGCTTCTAATCGCCCTTGGGCAATTTCGGCTTGGTAGGGAGTGTAAGCTGTATACCAGCCGGGATTTTCCAGGATATTCCGCCCGATGACGGGGGGAGTTATGCAGTCGTGATATCCAGTGCCGATGTACGATCGAAATACGTGATTTTTTGCAGCAATTTCTTTCAATTCTGCTAAAGCAGCGTACTCGCTTTTGGCTGCGGGAAGTTGTAGGGGTTGATTCATGCGAATCGCCGCTGGAACCGTTTTGTCAATCAACTCATCGAGGCTGTCCATGCCCAAAACATCGAGCATTTGCTGGATTTCGCTAGGTGTCGGGCCAATGTGTCGCGCCGCAAAACCCTCGATGGGAACAAGGTTTTGCTGCTGGCTGGGTTCAAGTTGCGGGCTGTAGAGTACCAAGGCTGATTCTCCTGAATTGACTTTTTCTTCTTTGTTTGTAACATTTAGTCACAGAAGAAAGAAAGGAAGAAGGAAGTTCGGCAACGAGCAAGGTACGGGATTTAACGGATGTAACCGATGTAGCGGATGCAAGTAGCGGATGTAACGGATGTAACGGATTTAGCGGATTGATGTTGAGGTTCGAGGTTCGAGGGAAGAAGGAAGAGAAAAGATTTTCCCACTCTCCCCCTCTCCCTCTCCCCCTCTCCTATTCCCCTTCCACCATTTGGCGATACTCCTCGACAGACAAAGCATCATCGGCGTCGCTGGCGTTGTCAACGCGCACTTTCAGCAGCCACCCAGCGCCATAGGGGTCTTCCGCCAAATTTTCGGGAGACTCTATAATGTCATCATTGCGTTCTACGACTGTACCGGTAACAGGCGCTTTCAAATCTTCAACGGCTTTCACTGACTCAACTGTACCGAAAGCTTCGCCCTTTTCCAATCCTGCACCGACTTCAGGCAAATCTAGAAACACGATATCGCCGAGTTGGTCAACTGCAAAGGCGCTAATGCCGATAGTGGCTATTTCCCCTTCGAGTCGGATGTATTCGTGAGTGTCTAGGTATTTCAGGTCATCGGGATATGTTAGTGTCATGTCAATTCCTCGCCGTAAAAAAGCATCAGTTAAATCTTATTAAACTATGGGCATTTAGTATGTGAAACTCGTAGGGTGCGTCAGCCCGCGATTTTCTCGATTGTCAGCGCAGATAATTTAAGCTAATGCACCCTACAAAATTCTTTAGATACCGGCAGAGGACGCTCAGTCCGATGCTGCAAACCCTAAACATTAAGTTTGAGCGTTCGGACTGAGCGTCCTTCTTTAGATACCGGCAGAGGACGCTCAGTCCGATGCTGCGAACCTGATTTAATTTGGGCGGTTGGAAGAGCGATAAAAGGGTTTTTTTACCACACTAGCCGGATAGTTTTTCCCGCGAATTTCGACTTCTAACTGCTGGCCTATTTTAGCTAATTTTGCCGGAACAACCGCGAGGGCAACTGCCCGATTCAAAGTAGGCGATAATGTACCGCTAGTAACTTCTCCTACTGTTTTGGTGTCAAATATTACCGGATAGCCGTGGCGCGCAATGTGCCGCCCCTGCATTTCCAACCCTACCAACCGTTTCGATACTCCCGTGGCTTTCTGCTGTTCCAAAACCTCGCGCCCAATAAAATCGCCTTTGCTATCGAGGTGAACTACCCAACCCAATCCAGCCTCTAAAGGCGTGATATTGTCGTCGATATCTTGACCGTAAAGTGCCATTGCTGCTTCTAAACGCAAGGTATCTCTCGCACCCAAACCGCAGGGTACAACGCCAGCATCTAGGAATTTTTGCCAGACTTTTTTTCCGGTTTCTATATCCACCATAATTTCAAAGCCATCCTCGCCGGTGTAACCTGTTCTGGCGATAAAACTCGGCTGTCCCAACAAGTTTGTTTCTAAGTGTCCGAATGCTTTAATTGGTGCGAGGTTGTCTTCGACAAAAGGCTGGAGGTATTTAACAGCTTCCGGCCCTTGAATTGCAATTAAAACTTTGTCTTCGGAGATGTCGGTAAAAGTAAGTCCGCTCAAGTCTAAGCGGGCGGCTATCCAGGCTTTGTCTGCGATGCGAGTGGCGGCGTTGACAATGATTGCTGCACGTTCTTCGCCAGTGCTGGCGTCTGGTTCTTGGCAGTAGAAAATAATGTCGTCTAAGATGCAGCCTTTGTCATTTAGCAAGACTGTATATTGAGCTTGACCTGGTTGCAAGCGGCTCAAGTCTGAGGGTACTAAGCGTTGAAATTTTTCTATTACTTGTTTCCCTATCAAACAAAATTTTCCCATGTGGGAAATGTCGAACATTCCTGCTTGCTGGCGTACTGCTTGGTGTTCGCTGCTGATGCCTGCATACTGCACTGCCATCTCCCACCCGGAAAAGGGCACCATCCGACCTTTGAGCTGTAATGATAGTTCGTACAGAGGCGATCGCGCAAGCTGGCTCGGCCTCTCTGGATTGTTGGGTTCAGTTGACTTTGCCACAGGTAGCGCTTTGGTTGCGGGTAGACTCTGTTTTGATTTTACGGGAAAATTGGTTTTCGTGGTGTGGGCGCGATCGAACTTCTGGACACGGCGGTATCGTTTTGGTATCAATTAGGACACGGCAATGCCGTTTCCCTAGGAGACACTGCGCTGAGCACACGGCAATGCCGTTTCCCTACGAATATTACTCTTGTTTATGGAGAATAGCGGACTCGAACCGCTGGCCTCTGCGGTGCGATCGCAGCGCTCTACCAACTGAGCTAATTCCCCTGATTGACTTTTAATTTAGCATTTTAGATGCCCGATTGCCGAATCTCAAAGGCTTACAGGTCGCATTTCTATTGACTTTGGCAGACAGTCAACTACGTTAGCACGTAACTGCTAAAAACGTCAAGTGTTTTATGCTGCTGGTGGAGTCGGGGCGCAGCAGCAAAGTTGGGCCACTCTGTCCAACTCTAAATCAGCAAAATAGTCCACCGTCCAATTAGCTTGGCGCTGGATCATGTGAAACGGGTAAGTGTGAGTCACTCCCGCTACCTGAATCCCCGCTTTTTTCGCCGCTTCTATCCCTGCAAAAGTATCTTCTAATGCCAAACACTCGATCGGTTGCAGCTTAAAATCGGGATATTTCTGGTTGAGTCGCTCTACTGCTAACAAATAGCCGTCGGGTTCTGGTTTGCTCGCCGCCAAGTCGTCGCCTGCGACAATTAATTCAAAGTTTGCAGCCAAACCCGATCGATCTAACACCAATTCTATATCCGATCGCATTGCCCCGCTCACTACCGCCATTTTCAGTCCGGAAACCCGAATTTTGTCAATAAATTCTGCCAAACCCGGATAAATTGGCAATGTTTTCAAACTATTTATTTCTTCCTGATAAGCTTGGGCCTTGCCAAGCAGCAAGCGATCGAGGTATGTTTCTGTCAGATATCGTCCCCGGCGCTCGAGCAGTTCGGTAATGCCAGCGCGATCGCTCTTTCCCAAACAAACTTCTCGAAACTCCCCGCGTTTGAGCTGGAGATTTTGATCGAGCATCAGTCGATCGATTATTTTCTCGTGAATCTGCTCGTCATTAATAATAACGCCATTAAAATCAAATAAAACTGCTTTTAGAGTCATTAGTCATTAGTTATTAGTCATTGGTAATCGGGAAAAAGGTAATCGGTAATCGGGAAAAAGGTAATCGGGAAAAAGGTAATTGAATACCAACTGTCACAGGTCAACTGTCAACCTGTATGCTGTCACAGGTCAACTATCAACTATCAACTATCAACTGTCCACTGTCCACTGTCAACTATCAACTGTCAACTATCAACTGTCAACTATCAACTGTCCACTGTCAACTGTAAGCTGGAATGCCCGGTAAATCGCCATCAAAATCAGGAGCCAAATCGATCGGATTCCACACCTTCGCCGCCCGCACCGGCTCCAAATCTTCCCCAGGAAGAGGTTTCACGCCCTGCGTCACCTGATGCACCCACCAGTGTTCCTGAGTTTGCACCGCCGCGAATCCAGCAGCCCCCGCCCAAGCATCAATACTACCAGCGGCGTAAGACTTAATATAAGGCTCTTCAAAGATATCAGTCAGCCACTGTGTCTGCCGCAAAGTTTTTTGATTTCCGTCCAAAATTGCCACTTGTCCCCCAACCTTCAGCAGTCGGAAGCTTTCTCGCAAAATTGCCCGCGATACCGCAGGCGGCGTCTCGTGAAACAGCAAGGAAGCTGCGACTAAATCGAAGCTGGCGCCAGCAAAAGCCACGCTTTCGGCATTTCCGTGCAACCACTCGATATTTAAGCCGGCTTTTTGTGCTTTCATGGAGGCGACTACCAGCATATAAGGCGACAAGTCCAAGCCGACAACTTCCGCTTGGGGAAAGGCTTGTTTGAGCATCAGCGTTGTCGAACCGGTGCCGCATCCCAAATCGATGATTCGGCGCGGTTTCACCCGCACAGCGTCAATTAAGCCTTGTCTGACGACTGTTTCGTGGGGAGGCAAAACGTATTGCGTGATTGGATCGTAGGAAACCGCTGCACTGGGGTTGAGGTAGCCGCCTTTGATGCCGTGAAAGTTTTGGCTGCTGTAATATTCGGGATAAACTAGGTTGGGTTGTCGGTAGCGATCGCCCGCTGTTTCCCAGTCGATACCTTCGTAGAGTCGTTTCAGTGCTTCGGAGTCGATCGCCAGTCGAATCAGGGGCGACAAAAAGCGATCGAAAATTGTATCCTTGCCAACAGCCATAAAACTCCTTTCACAAAAACTCTTTTTATTTTAGCCAACGCCAGTCATGCGATTTTAGATTTTCGATTTTCGCATTGAAGATTGGCGTTTTCCTCCCGTACCTTGCTTGTTGCTGAACCTGTTTAGATTTGAGATTTTAGATTGGCGTTTACCTCCGTTTCACTCATCCGTTGCCTTGCTTCCCTCTTCCTGCTGGCTTCGGGCTGCTCGTTACTAATGGGAATTTTTACCAAAAACTCCGTACCGCCGCCCGAAGGTTTAGAAATTTTGATGCTGCCGCCGTGTCCGTCCACTACAATTTTGTAGCTAATTGCCAATCCCAAACCTGTGCCTTGGCCCACGGGTTTGGTAGTAAAAAACGGGTTAAAAATTTGGTCTTTAATGCTGTCGGGAATGCCCGGGCCGTTGTCGGCGATCGCCACTTTCAGAAATTTCCCGCCCTTTTCGCGAACGACTCCCGTGGAAATAGTAATGATTTTGTCCAGGCGATCGATCTCGTTCAAGGCATCCATCGCATTGCTCAGCAAGTTCATAAACACCTGATTTAGCTGAGACGGATAGCACTCGACTGAAGGCACTTTTCCGTATTTCTTGACTATATAAATTCCATTTTTGATGCGGTTGGAGAGCAGCAGCAAGGTATTTTCCATACCTTCGTGAATGTCCGCCAGCTTTTTGTCAGATTCATCGAGGCGAGAAAAGTTGCGCAAAGAAAGAACTATGCTGCGAATGCGTTCGGTTCCTATTTTCATAGAATTCAATATGTGCGGCAAATCTTCCTCGATAAATTCCAGCTCGATTGCTTCGGCAAAATCTTCGATTTCCGGGGGAACTTCAGGGAACGTTTGTTTGTACAAACTCACCAAGTCTAATAAATCTTTAGTATATTTGGTGGTGTGAGGCAAATTAGCCGAAATGAAGTTGACCGGGTTGTTGATTTCGTGCGCTATCCCCGCAACCATTTGACCCAGGGATGACATTTTTTCGCTCTGCACTAAATGAGTTTGAGTTTTTTTGAGTTCATTTAAGGCGCTATTCAGCAGTTTTACTTGGTCTTGGGTTTGACTGTAAAGGTGAGATTGAGTAATGGCGATCGCCAATTGGTCTGCCACAGCTTTTAACAGTTGGACTTCCTCCCCGCTCCAAAACCAATGAGTAGAATGACTGCAAATTAAATAACCCTGCGGCTGCTTTTGAGTCTGGACAGGCACGGCTAAATAACTATTAGCTTTAAGTTCGAGCGGTTGACTTGCACCGTCAGCCCAAGTCTCACTCGAAAGAATAATTGGCTCGCTTTGGTCGCTGCGCACTGACAAATTTTCGACAAAGTAAGGCTCAAACTTTATGGCTTCTTTCGGACAATCAGATTCGCAACATTCCCACAGGATTCGCAAGATTTTGTTTTGCGGTTCGTACCAACCAAAAGCCGCCCGTTCTAGATGCAGCAAATTTACTATTTCTTCGACTGTACTTTGGACGATTTGGTCTAATTCTAAGGAAGCCTGAATGCGTCCGGCAATGCGGTTGAGCATGGCTTCTCGCTCGGCTTGAGCGCGATTGTTTTCGGAGGAGTAAATTAGCCAAATTGCTGCTAGCATTGCCGGGCCGAGCAGTCCAGCGACGACGGATGCCAGCAAATTTAATGCTTGCAGTTGGGATTCAATATTTTCGCGGGGAATTACTAAAGCCATCGACCAGTTAACTTCGTTGAGGGGAGCGTAGGCCACATACACCCATTTGTTATCTATTTTTACCAGTTCGATGTTTGTCTGGCGGCTGGTCATAGGGCGCGCAATTGTGAATAGTCCTGGGTCTTGTGAGTTTAAAAAACTTGGGGCTGGCCGGTCGATAGTTCCTGTTAATTTATTGTTGGGATGAACAATTGGCACTCCTTCTGAATTAAGCACAAAAGCATAACTGTCTGAACCGTAATGCAAGCTGTTAGCTACAGAGGCTACTCGGTCTACTTTAATGCTGCCTGCAAGGACTCCAATTACTTTATTGGGAGTGGGAGGCAATGCCCAAATTGGAGATGCAATTATGATTGTAGAAAGCTTGGTGCTGCGTCCTATCAGCGGGTCGGAAACGTTGACGTTTCCGTCCATTGCCTTTTGAAAGTGTTTGCGGTCTTTGCTGTTCGTGGTAGTGCCTAAAGTGTTCTGCACTGAGCCATCGGCTTGAACTAATGACAATACGAAATACTCTTTTAACCTGTATGTTTCTCCTTGCAAAATTGGTTCTACTAATTTCCAGTTGAGAGTGCGAACCGTAGGAGAGTAAGCGATGGTTTCTATTTCTGCTTTGCGACTGCTCAGCCAGAAATCGATTTCTTCACTGCCTTTTTCTAATTTTAATAGTGCTACTTCCTTTAAATTGTCGAGGATTAGTCCGCGCACAACAAAATAGCTGATGCAAGCAGTTGTGCTAATGGTTAAAGCCGTGCTGCCCAGAATTAGCAGGGTCAGCAAATGGCGGCGCTGCCGTCTGTGCTGCCAAAGACTGTGCGCTTGCTGCCACCGCAATTGAGCAGAATTACTGATGTTTTGCCACAAGCGGCGCAGCTTTTTTGTTTGGTGGGGCGGCTGCGCAGACACAGCTTTGGCTTGATTTGCTGGGTTTTGCATCATCAAATGTTCTCGTCGAGAGTCTAATTGATCAAACGGCATTTGTTATTCGCGATCCGGCAGAATTAATCGCGCCAATAGTGAGGGTTTGAGTCCTCCTTGGTGAGACCAATCAGGACTCAAACCATTTTCGATGTTCGATTTGCGCATTGAAGATTAAAGAATTAGTAATTGCTGATGAATATCGTGGTTTTGAATTGGGCGACAGTTGCATTTTTGTTGAGAAATCCTGTTGAATTCCTGACGGGAAATCATGTTTTTTTCGCGGGCGCGAGATCCTTCCGTTTTTGCATCTAATTGATATTCTGACCTTCGCTTTACTTACTTGATATTAGTGATTTAAGATATAGCGGTTGTCAACTTTCTCTTCTGTACTCGCCAGCCATCTTACGAATTACCAATCTGTGACCTGAATCACTTGAGAATTGCTATATCTTTAATATCTATCTCGTTTTTATAACAAAATTCTTGTAAATAACACAGAGAAAATACGGAGTTTTTTAAATTAGCAATGTATTATAATGTATGGTCAAAACAGTATTGACGATTTTACCAGTTTGTGCTGTAGCTTTAAGGAGAAATTTTTTCGTCTAAAGCTTTTTTAGCCAAGCGGGTTGCATAAACGGTGAGGGCGATCGTTGCTACCAAACCAATGCCGTAGAGAGCCCACTCAGCAGCAGTGCGCGAGATCCCTTGCGATCCGAGTGCAGCCAAACTCCCGGCCAGGGAACCGATATAAACATACATCACAGTTCCGGGAATCATGCCGATCCAAGATGCGAAAAAATAGTCTTTGAGAGATACCTGCGTGACTCCAAAAGCATAGTTAAGCAAATTAAACGGAAAAATTGGCGAAAGCCGCGTCAGCAAAACAATTTTCCATCCTTCCGAGGCAACTGCGGAGTCGATCGCCTTAAATTTGGGATTACCTTCTATCTGTTTGGAAACCCAATCGCGAGTTAAATACCTACCTGTTAAAAAAGCGCAAGTTGCACCTAAAACTGAGCCGACGGAAACGCAAACCGTGCCGCCAACGACTCCGAACAAAACGCCAGAACCGAGAGTCAGCAAGGAACCTGGGATAAATAGCACCGTTGCTAGAATGTAAATTAGAATAAAAGCTGCCGGGCCCCAAGGGCCGAGATTGGCGATCGACTCCAGGGCATTTTTGATAATTCCTTGAAAGTTAAAAAACTTGGCCGCCACAATCAAAGCCGCAGCTAAACCAATCCCTAAAAACAGCTTCCACTTATTTGATGGTGGTGGATTTTCTTCACCGGGCGATCGCAAATCATTCATTACCTAAAATCCTCAGTCTAAATTGCTTGCAGGGTAGGGACACGCTACTGCCTTTCGTAGTGTCAACTTAAGTCTGAAATCTTTTGTATCTCTCGTTTCTCCCCAAATCTCGATCCCCCTAAATCCCCCGAATCGTTGCGGGGACTTTGACGCTCTTGTCCCCCCCTTAAGAAGGGGGGTTAGGGGGGAAGAAGCCTCGGGGACAAACAGTAGACTGATACTACATTTGAACTTAAGCTGACACGACGGAAGACACGGCGCCGTCTCCTGTATTTCACAGAATTGAAAACTGCTATCAGCGCAAATTTTCCCTTAAATCAAATCAAAGTACCGCCGCAGCTAGAACCGCACCCCGCCGTACAGCCGTAGCAATAAGCAGCAGTTTGCACCTCTTGAATTACATCTAAACTACCAGATTCCAGCAATTTAGCAACAGTCATCCTTTCCCCGCTGCCAGTTTTCGCGGGCAGATTTTCCATTTGGTTAAAATCGCAGTCGTAGACATTGCCCAAATAGTCGATCGACAATTCATTGCGACACATTAAATGTTCCAGAGTACCGGGATTAAAATTATCCTCCAAAAACCCCAGATAAGGTTTGTGGAGTTTCTTGTGTTCCAAATGAAACTTAGTCCGTCCCACCGGCAAATTAGTAATCGCGAACAATTGATTAAAACAAATCCCAAAATGTTCCGCTAAATAAACCTGATAATCTTGCTGTAACTTGCCCTGTTCCGGCGTCAGCGAAAACTGGTCTGTTGCCGGCACTTGCGGATTGTACACCAAATCCAGAATTAAATTGGGTTTTTTTCCGTATCCCAACTGATTCAGCTTTTGCAGCGCCCGAATCGAACTGTCAAAAACACCGCTGCCGCGCATTTTGTCAACATTGTCAGCTTGGTAGCAGGGAAGCGACGCCACAATTCTGAGTTGGTGCTGCGCGCAATATTCGGGAATCTCCTCAAAACCCTTTTCAAAGTAAATTGTTAAATTAGAACGAACAATTACCTCTTTGCCTGTTGCCCTCGCAGCTTCCGCCAGCGGTTTAAAACCGTAAAGCATCTCGGGAGCACCGCCCGTGAGGTCAACAGTTTTAATTTGAGGAAAACGGCGAATAATTTCAATTAATTGTTCGCATATTTCCGGGGAAAGTTCTTCTGTTCGTTTCGGGCTAGCTTCTACGTGACAGTGAGTGCAAGCGAGGTTGCAGCGTTTCCCTAGATTAATTTGTAAAACTGTAATCTGCTTTTTAGTTAAAGCTGAGTTGAGTTTGTTTTTGAAAGGCGTGATTGCGGTCTGAATCATGTGCTAAATTTTTTAGTATGCGATCGCAACGAATGTAGAGGCATTCCGGGGAACGCCTCTCATAATTTAGCACTAATTATAATAGTCCTGGACACATCAAAACCAAAGAAACCGGGTTTTTGGCGGTTTTTGCGGACTGTAAGGCGTCTTCTCGAAAAAAACCAAGGTGATGACCACCCGTGGGTTCAGGACTATTAATCTGGTTGGAGAGAGTCCACTAATTTTTCAACTCGTGCTTTGATTTCATCTCGAACGCGATGAAAAGTTGCGATCGGTTGTCCGTCGGGATCGTCGAGTTGCCAATCTTGAAACACTTCTCGCAATACCCACGCTTCGGGTAAATTCACGCCGCAGCCGCACAGAGAGATTACTGCATCGTAATCTTCGGCATTGAATTCGCTTAATGGGTTAGATGTTTGATTGGTGATATCAATGCCGATTTCTGACATGACTTGAATTGCTGTCGGGTGAACTCTGCTTGATTCTAAACCGGAACTGGTGACGGCAATTTTGTCTTGGCCGATGGTTTTAGCGAATCCTTCTGCCATTTGCGATCGGCAGGAGTTTCTTTTGCACACGAACATTACTTTTTTCATGGTTTTTTTGTTGGTTGTGAGTTGTTGGTTGTTAGTTAGGGTCCCAGCGGTTAGAAACCGCGGCTACACAACCGAAGTCCACCTCCGTGGACTGAACAGAAATCCCAGATTCTTCAACCCGCGGAGGCGCGTGAGTGTTTTTGTAGCCACGATTTCAATCGCCGGGTGATTCAATCGCCTGATGTTTCGATCGCCTTAATTAACTTCCAGGGCGCGATTTGCTAGTGCGATCGCCTCGGATGCTGCTTGTTCCTTGCGTTCGCTGTGGCGATCGGTCAAATAGTCAGCGTGTTCCCGCAACAGCAAGGTAAACTTGTACAGTTCCTCCATGACATCGATCGCGCGATCGCGAAAAGGCGAATCCTTCATAGTTCCATCATCATTAAACTCCTGATAAGCCTTAGCAACCGAAGACTGATTCGGAATCGTAAACATCCGCATCCAGCGGCCCAAAATCCTCAAAGTATTCACAGCATTAAAAGACTGCGAACCGCCGCTAACCTGCATCACCGCCAAAGTGCGGCCTTGAGTCGGTCTGACGGCCCCAATACTTAAAGGAATCCAGTCAATTTGATTTTTCATAATCCCCGTAATATTGCCGTGCATTTCTGGACTAGACCACACTTGACCCTCCGACCAAAGGCTCAATTCCCGCAATTCTTGAACCTTGGGATGTGTATCGGTAACGCTGCCGTAAATCGGCAATTCCAGAGGATTGAAAAACCGAACTTCGGCACCGAAATCCTCAATGATTCGAGCCGATTCTTCCGCCAACAAGCGGCTGTAAGAACGCTCTCGCAAAGAGCCGTATAAAAATAGAATTCTCGGTTTGTGCGTGAAACTTGCCATGATGCTTTCAATTAAAATCTCGAAATCCGTTAGATATTTGTCGGTAAACAGCGACTGCTAACTGCGCGCCCCAAATCGGAGCAACCCAGTAAACCCAGTGGTGTTCCCAAAAGCCGCCAATTAAAGCCGGGCCGAGCGATCGCGCCGGATTCATGCTCGCTCCGGTAATCGGCCCCATAAATGCAGCTTCTAAGCCTACAGTTAAGCCAATTGCTATCCCCGCAAAGCCGATATGAGCGCGCCTGTCAAGTCCCGAACCCAGAATGACAAACATCAGGATAAAAGTTAGAACTGTTTCTAAAATTAGAGACTGCAACCAGTTGCCGTTAATAGGGATAGTTGCACCGAGATTGGCCACTTTTCCTAAGCTAATTAGCAGCAGTGCGGAAGCTGCGATCGCCCCCGCACACTGCGCCAAAATGTAAGGTAAAACTTTGTATTTTGGGAAAAAACCGCTCGCCCAAAATCCTAAAGTTACGGCTGGGTTAAAGTGCGCGCCGCTGATGTGTGCGATCGCATAAATCATCGCGGCTACAACTGCACCAAATACAAAACTAACGCCTAAATGAGTTACAGCACCACCGCTAATTTTGTTAACCATCACAGCGCCCGTGCCTGCAAAAACTAGAATAAACGTGCCGAGGCATTCCGCGATCGCTTCTCGGCTGCAATCTCTCGCGCCTGAAGCTAACTTCTTTGCTGCTGCACCCATCACTCTCAACTCATTGGTTCAAAACCATCATATCAACAAATTTTGATACGTCAAGTATGTTGGTTCGTAGTGAGGACTTTAGTCCGCATCCATGAAGGACTGAAGTCCTCACTACCAACCAATAGCGGTTACTTTAGGGGACATGATATAACTTATCAAGAAATATTGATGGGTCAACCCGCCTCGGAACAAGGGCGCGCCGGCAGCATCTGGCTGAAACGGCGATACTCGGCGAGGTACTCTTCCAGGGCGATAAACTGAGCTAAATTGAGGCTGTAGTAGATCCAGCGGCCTTCTTGGCGGCTGCGAACTAAACCGGCTTCTTTTAGGGTTTTGAGGTGGAAAGAGAGTTTAGACTGAGGGACTCCCAGCCGATCGCACAATTCGCAAACGCACAATTCCTGTTCCTGCAGCAACTCCAGAATCTGAATCCGCAGGGGGTCAGAAAGAGCGTGAAAGCCTGCGGAGACCAGTTTTTGGGAAATCTGAGGTTGTGGAGTGCGATCGGGCGCAATTTGAGAATTTTTAAGCATCAATTATTTTGGCAACATCTATGAAAATATCTTAGCGATTAATTCTCTTATCGATGCAATACCCAGTAAGTGCTGGCACTAATTGCAGCAGCAATTGGTAAGGTCAAAATCCATGATAATAGAATCTGATAGAAAACGCGCGCGTTAGCTTTCTTTGAAATCAATCCCACACCAAAGATTGAACCTACCGAAACATGGGTAGTCGAAACTGGAAGTCCATAGCGACTGGCAGCAATAACTAAAAATCCCGTCACTAAGTTCGCCACAAGTCCTTGACCGGCATTCATTGTTGTAATCTTTTTGCTCATCGTTTCTGCCACTTTTTTAGCATTCAACAAACCGCCGATCGCCATACCCAAAGCTACTGCTAAACTTCCCCATTGAACAGATATCGATTCGCCGACTAACATGAGCGAAACAATTTTAGGAGTATCGTTCAATCCTCGGGCAAAACTGACTATTGCAGCACTCATAAAATGGCAAGCGTCTACTATTTTTTGGCTGGTGAATCCTAAGAAATTTCCCCTGTATCTTTGCGTACATTTATCTAGAGAATCGACGGCAACATCGGCGGTTGTGAGGCACTTAATTATGTTAGTTCCATCGGGTTGGGGAATAGGAATAATCTGTTGAGTTTGACCGGCGCAAATACACCATTCTTTCTCGATTCCTAAATAAACTCGCAAATAGCGAGACAACCCATAAATTAAAGCTCCTAATGGCACCGCAATCATCGGACTCAGCAACAAAGGCAGCAGAAAAGTTTTCTGCAATGCTGTAAAATTAACTTCGGTACCAATTGCTACTAAACCTGCACCGACAAGAGCGCCTGTGAGACCGTGAGTTGTGGAAATAGGGAATCCAGTTACGGTAGCAAGAATGACGGTTAAACCCGCAGCGATCGCCACAGCTAAATGAAAATCTTGGGCATTGGCGATCCCGTCCGGTACTAATCCTTTTCCCGAAAAGCTTTTTACCAGCGTTTCTGCTAGAAAAATAGAAAATGCTGAACCTGCAAAAGTTGCGATTGTTGCCAAACCAATTGCTGTTTTATAGTTCGTCGTCTGACTGCCAAACAGTGTCGCCACACCTTTAAAATTATCATTAGCACCATTAGAGTATGCTAAAAATAATGTGGCAATAAATAGCGCAATAAGTAACATTACATTGTTCCGAATAAGTGTAATTTATTAAAAAAAAAATGGTATAAAATACCACTATCTCGCTACCCTGGGCGGTTCTCAAACAGTTTTTTGCGTAAGCCCCAATAGTATTGAATTTGATTGTACAGACACAGTTGCATCAAATACAATGATGAAAATATTAAGATTTTTTGGGAGCGCGCGATCGAGTCTTAATTTCGCGCCAAACGGAAGCGAGATTGAACGATAATATAACTCAGGCTCGGCATCGCGGACGGTACGCTTAACCCACCCCTTCACTTCGGAGTCTGTACCCGCGCCGGCACATCAGTCAGTCCGGCTTTTTGCATCAGCGCGATCACCCCTACAGATAGAACTCCCCCAATAGCTACCCCGACAACTATCAGGATGAGGAATAATTTTTGCAGAGTTTTTTTAGTAGCCGGGTGATAGCGTCTCGGCAATTCTTCACCTTGCTCGTCAAGTTGTTGCTCCAAGGGGTCTAGCGGATTGGATGGATTTGAGTTAAAAGGATTCGGCGGTTGATTCATGGCTAGTTTTGGTTAAAGGAGATCAACAACTATTTTAACTTGCGATTTGCCGTCGCAGCTTACATAATACATTCTGGTTTTAGTCAAGACTCTATAAAATTTATTAAGATCCCGAGAATTTGGGCAACATTATTGATAAAATATTCGTCTGTGTCAATCTCGATCGCAATTCCTTCTAGCTTAAAGAATTTCCAGATACTCCCAGTTGTCACAACTCCATAAATTGTCTGAATGTCATTTTCGTGACGCTGGTTAAATATTTGCGCTGCAATGGTTTCTGCCATGCACTGCCCTAAGCCGGATTGAATGTTGTCATTTTTGGCTTCAACCAAGGCGATAACTGGGGATTCAATGACTAGCTGTTCGGGCGATCGGCTAATTAAAAAATCGCAATAACCGCTCAAACCCCTAGCAGGGTCTACATTAAATTCTCGACCTGAAAATAAACTCATCCGTTCCGGCAGCCGTTTTTTAATTTCAACTAATATCGGCGCGACAATTAGCTCGGAGCGAGCTTTCTCTGAATTAATCTCTAGTGCTAAAGGTAGATTGAATTGCAAAGTTTCTTGCAAAAAATTGCTGGGTTCTATTTCGGGAATGTCGGCAAACAAGCCAACCGTTCTAGTCAAGGTTATGCCAAAATTTGTCTTAATTTGTTCGACGCTAAATTGACTGTAGGGCATTTAACTCCCTCTCCCGAAAAATTAAGTGTTTTTAAGAAGCTAACATTATATCACTTGAGGCGCTAAAATTTGAAGCGGGGGTATTTATATATTTGCCTGCTTGTCCAATGCTTTCTGTCAAAGATAATTACTATGACGTTACGCGAACTTCAAGACCGAGCACTGAGGTTGTCTGCCGAGGAGCGATGGCAGTTAATTAATGCTTTGATGCGATCGCTCCAACCGAAACCCCGATCGAAGGTGAAGCCGAAGGGTTTAGCCGCGAGTTTAATTGGCATTGCGAAAACGGACGCGCCACCACCTACAGATGCAGAAGTAAAGGCAATGTTGGATGAGCGGTTAGTCCAAAAGTATCTGTGATGAAAGTTTTATTTGATACCAATGTTTTACTGGATGCAATGCTTGCCCGCGAACCTTTTGTAGCGGATGCTGCTTTTTTACTGAATGCCGTTGAATCGGGGCGAGTTGAAGGGCTTACGTCGGCGACAACGGTTACCAAAAAGCTGGGTTTAAAGCCTGGCCCTTCTAGGGCGACTTTTATTCCTGTAGTCTATCAATCCAGTCCTCAATCAACTGAGTCATCGTCTTGCGCTTCTGTGCCGGCAATTCTTCTTAATTTTTCAAGCCTTTGAGGGTCAACCAGTATACTCAACCTCTCTTTCATTTTGCTATCCAATGGCTACCCATTTATGGTATCATGGGTAATATGAAAACACTGAAGTTTAAGTTATATCAGCACAAAAAAAATAGACATCTCAAGCGCACAATTAACGCTGCTGGGGTGATTTATAACCATTGCATTGCTCTCCATAAACGGTACTACCGAATTTGGGGCAAGCATTTAAGCTGTGCAAAACTTCAGTCTCATATCGCTAAGTTGCGGAAGAAAACCCCGTTTTGGCAATCAGTAGGTTCTCAAGCAGTGCAAGATATTTGTCAACGCATTGACAAAGCCTACCAATTATTTTTTAAGCACAACAAGAAAGGAGTTAAGCCACCAGGATTCAAGAAGGTCAAGAAATACAAATCGTTCACGCTAAAACAAGCAGGCTATAAGTTTTTGGGTGGCAATAGAGTAAAGATTGGTAGTCGAGTTTATCAATTTTGGAAGTCGAGAGAGATTGAGGGAACAGTCAAAACCTTAACTATAAAACGCACTTTATTGGGTGAATTGTTTATGGTTGTGGTTGTTGATGATGGTAGTAATCCAGAAGTTGAAGTTAAGACGGGTAAAATCGCGCTCATTTGATTTTGGGTTGAAAACATTCCTCACTTGCTCAGATGGTACTAAAATTGAGTCACCCCAATTTTTTAAGCAATCTCTAAATTCCATCACAAAAGCTAGTAGACAGCATTCCAAAAAACTAAAAGGATCATCTAACAGAGAACGATCGAGGAAGAATCTAGTACGCAAATATGAGGATATTTCTCATCGTCGGCGTGATTGGTTTTGGAAGTTAGCGCATGAACTAACTGATAAATTCGACCTTCTTTGTTTTGAGACTTTAAACCTCAAAGGAATGCAACGACTTTGGGGTAGGAAGATATCAGACTTAGCTTTTGGTGAATTCCTGCAAATCCTAGAATGGGTAGCCAAAAATAAGAAGAAACTGGTTATTTTCATCGACCAGTGGTATCCCAGTAGTAAGACTTGTTCTAGTTGTGGACAGGTTTTAGAAAGTCTTGATTTGTCTGCTAGAGAATGGCGTTGTCCGTTCTGTCAATCAGTGAATGGGAGGGATGAAAACGCCAGTAAGAATATTTGTGCAGTCGGGGCATCGACTGTTGGGTTAGGCGATGTCAGACAGGCGCTCGCCTGCAATTGCTGTTTGAGCCTAGAATCCCCATGCCTTTAGGCTGGGGAGTATGTCAAGGATGTGCATTATTTGGTTGGACGACAAACCAAGAGTTCTGAAGCTGCGATTGCCGCCGTAACTCGACTGTTGGCATTGATGGAAATTTGTGCGGTGGATCGAGAGGTTCTGGAGCAAGCGATCGCGCTGCGATTGCCGGATTTTGAAGATGCGGTGCAGATAGCGTGTGCGATCGAGTTAGAGTTAGAGGCGATCGTTACTCGGGATGTGAATGGATTCGCAGGCTCGCCGATTCCCGTTTTGTCACCTCAAGAACTGAGAAATCGGTTGATCTAGCAGAGGGCTGAATAAATTAGGCTATCGGTGTTTCATCCCGCCCCAAAAGCGCGGAAATGAAACACTTACAAAAAAAAGTATCGCTATCTGTTATCCTTCTGCTTTTGAAAGCCGATCGAGAGAAATTGTTGCCGCTTGAGATACTTGAGAATTCTTGTCTTTTGCTAAGTATTTCAAAGCCGAAACGCTCTTCACACTCGGCAAATTGCCCAAAGCTTCAGCCAGCCTCTGGCGGATCAGCCAATCTTCCGACTGAGCAAAGTTGAGGATGCGATCGATCGCGCCCATGTCCTTAATTTCCCCCAAAGCCGAAATCGCCGCCTGCTGGATCACCACTTGCTCGCATTCGAGAGCTTTCAGCAGCACGTCGCGAGCCCGGGGATCTTTGAGATTCCCCAGAGAAACAGCAGCACTAAAGCGCACCAGCCATTCCGTATCCTCATAAAAAGCGCGCACCAAAGCCTCAAAAGCTCTGATATCTTCCAGATAGCCCAAAGCACCCGCAGCGTCAGCGCGAATGCCGTAATCCGGGTCTGTTTCTAGCAATTTAACTAGAATGGGATAGCACTCAGCAGTCGGTTTGACCCCGAGAGCAAACACAGCCATCGATCGCACTTGCAAACTTTCGTCGTTCAACACCTTTTTAATCAAAGGTACCGCCGTTTCCGCCGGCACGTTCCGCAAGTTTGCCAAAGCCACCATGCGATCGGCTGAATTTTCGCTTTCTAACTTGGCTGCAATTTGCTCTAAGCTTAAAGTTGTCATTATGGCTAATCTTGTAGTAAAACTTTACATTCCGGTTATTTTGATTATAGGGGAGTCTCAGGATAAAAGCCGGGAGTAAAAACCGCCCTGCGTATTTCAGATGAGTGATATTGCCCATTAGTGAGACGATTAATCTCAAGCTCAGATTCCGTGGAAATAATCAATTAGAAAGTTTATTATTTAAATCCGAAGCACAGGCGAGGTGTTTCTACCATTCCCTAAAGCTTTGCGCGATAGTTATACAATTTTCACAAAATAATACAACTGTAGGGAAACTCCAAACCCTTATGCAATAAGCGATTCCCAATTATTCAATCGAAAATGGTATTAGCCGCCCTCCGAAAACCTGCAATCAACTATGCCCTTTTACCACCCGCCTTTTTACTCCTCAGCCTTAGAACAAGCGATCGACCGCTACCCCCTAACTGCCGGCCCAGAAACTTCCTTAGCAGTGGCGATCGCCCTGATGAGTCAGTTGCAAAACAGTTGTCCCTTAGTCAAAACGCCTTTACCCTCAGAGCGGGGGGCGATGGGCGAAGCGTCCGTGCCGGACAAGGTGCGGGCCCGCTGCCTGCTCGTCGTGCAGAACCAGCAGACTATTACCACAGGCAACTTATCCGACAACCCCAGCCGCGGGCTGTTAATCGGCATACTAACCCCCGCCGACTTAGTGAGACTGATCGCGAATGGCAAAATCAACAGCCTGCAAAAAGTAGCCCTCCACAAAATACCAATTTCCGAAGTCATGTCCCCGGTGTCGGTTTCCCTCACAGAATCCGACGACCAAGACGTGTTTACCGCTTTATCGTTATTTCGCCAGCACCGAATTCGCTATTTGCCGATCGTCAATCAATTTCGCCACTTGGTAGGAGTGCTGACGCGCGAAAGAATTCGCCAAGTATTGCAGCCTTCAAACATTCTCAAATTGCGGCGGGTAGCAGAATTGATGACTACGCCAATTACAGCGCCCCACACCGCCTCGCTCAAAAGCATAACCGAACTGATGTCAGAGCATCAAGTCAGTTGCGTAGTCATTACAAAAAACAAAGAATTAACAATGGAGAAGCCCAAAGATGACCATACCTCCATTTTTCACTATTCCTTTCACCAACCTTTGGGAATTCTTACCGAATACGACATCGTGCAGGCACAGTTTCTCGAACTAAATTTCGAGGAAACCCCAGCTCAAAAAGTCATGAGAACTCCCCTGCAATTTCTGCAACCTTCCGATTCCCTGTGGACGGCGCACAAACAAATGCAGCAGCAACAAGTGCAGCGGTTGGTCGTGTGCGGGGGGCGCGGTGAACTGTTGGGAATTATTACTCAAACCAGCTTGCTCAGAGTCCTCGACCCGACAGAAATGTACCGAGTTGTCAAACAGTTGCAGCAGTCGGTTTATCAACTGCAATCGGAAAAATTGGAACTGCTGCAAAGCCGCAATGCCAAATTGGAACAGCAGGTGCGCGAACGGACTGCCAAACTCCACGAACAGGTGCAGCGCGATCGGCTGTTAACTGACATTTCCTTGCGGATTCACCAATCCTTAAACCTCGAAGAAATTCTCAACGCCAGCGTCGATGAAGTCCGGCAAGTTTTGCACGCTGACAGAGTAGCGATCGTGCGTTTGGAGTCGAGCAATTTCGGTATTTTTGTGGCAGAATCCGTTGCCCCCAAGTGGTCTTCTATCTTGGGAGAAATCCTGCCCGATCATATTTGGCAAGAAGCTGCTGCGGCGATCGAACAGGAGATTTATGCCGTCCCAGACATCGACCAAGCCCGTTTGAGTGCCGAAAAATATGCGCGCTTGCAGATCGCGCAAATCAAAGCTTATTTGATTGTACCAATTTTGCAAGACGGCCATTTGTGGGGGATGATGTGCGTCCATCAGTGTTCCAAATCCCGGCAATGGCAGGCTTCGGAATTGGATTTGCTGCAGCAGCTGGCAACTCAAATCGCGATCGCCATTCAGCAAGCCCAACTCTACCAGCAAGTACAAAATCTCAACACCGACCTCGAACGCCAAGTCCAAGAACGTACCGCCCAATTGCAACAAAAAGTGCAGGAACTCCAGCATTTAAACGTTCTCAAAGATGAATTTCTCAGCACAGTTTCTCACGAACTGCGGACGCCTTTAGCTAATATGAAAATGGCTATTCATATGCTGAGAATTTCTCCCACACCAGACCGGCGCCAGATTTATTTAGAAATTTTAGAAACTGAATGTACTAGAGAAACCGATTTAATTAATGCTTTGCTCGATTTGCAGCGGCTCGAAGCAGCAACTTGTCCGATCGATCTCGAACCAGTAAACTTAGAAGTCTGGCTGCCTACGATTATCGACCCGTTTTATACCCGCGCCCACAACCGCCACCAGCATTTGCGAGTAGAGTGCGATCGCCACCTCCCCACGATCAGTTCCAACCGCGCTAGTTTAGGACGAATTTTAGCAGAACTCCTCAACAATGCCTGCAAATATACTGCCAATGACGGCGAAATCTCTCTGAAAGTTCAGTGCCTCAAGCGAGACTGGGAAGAAGGAGAAAGCGGGAAAAATTCGGGACAAGCAAGTGTTAGGGCTTCGGAAATTCAATTTACACTCAGCAATCAATCTTCCATTTCGATAGAGGAATTGCCTCGAATTTTCGAGAAATTTTATCGAGTTCCCAACGCCGATCCCTGGAAACAAGGAGGTACAGGTTTGGGTTTAGCTTTGGTTGAAAAACTTGTCGAACAGTTGCAGGGAAAAATTGAGGTTGAAAGCAGCAAGGGCTGGACTAATTTTACCGTCACATTTCCTACGCAGCCGGATGCAAATTAGTCCGCCATCAGTCGATTTTAGATTTTAGAGTTTAGATTTTAGATTGACTTGCAGCGCAGAGAATCTGGGAAGTTGAACAGGAGTCTAAAATTTTGGGGTGGGGTCATCTTTTTTACTCTCATACCAAATCCGGGTTTACTACCCCCTTTTATTGGTCGCTAATTTCTCCCCCTCTCCCCCTCTCCCTCTCTCCCCCTATCCCCCTATCCCCCTATCCCCCTCTCTCCCTCTCTCTCCCCCTCTCCCCCTCTCTCCCCCTCTTCAGCAATAGAGGGGTTTTTAACCCGGATTTACTCTCACTCTTTTTTGGGAGCTAGTTTGCGGATGCCAGACTCTGCTGGTGCAAAATTCAAATATTCATTTTTCTCTGCCACCACTGAGGGTTTAGATGCTTGATACTTCTTGCCTTTGCTGGCGTGATTGGCAACGGTGCCCAAGCAGGGTATGCCAAAATTTTCTAATTGACTGAAAACTTTTTTGACTACAGAAAAGTGGACCTGGCGAACTGCTACAACCATCAGTATTCCATCTGTGCGCGCCGCTAAAAAATTCGCATCTTTACTGTCAACCAGCGGCGGCGTATCGTAGATCACTAAGTCAAATGTTGCCTGAAGTTCTTCCATTAAATACTGCATCCCAGATGAGGCAAGCCGTCTGGCAGTACCGGGAACCGGAACACCGGCAGTTAATACAAAAAGATTATCCGTTAGATGCGATCGCTGGATAATTTCATCCGGTTCGTTTTTATTGTCGAGCAAGTTGCTCAATCCCTTGACATTAGGCAGTTCCAGGAGCCAGTGGAGGCTGGGCGAATGCAAGTTCGCGTCTACCAACAGCACTCGCTGACCCGCCAGCGCTGCCACGTGGGCTAAGTTTAAAGCAACGGTAGATTTGCCTTCGCCAACTGTAGCCGAACCAACTGCCAAAGAGCTAATCGTTCGATTTGAAGAAAGAAAGCGGATATTAGTATAAAGAGAGTCAAAAGCTTCTATAAATTCCGAAGCATTTTTATGATTACCCTTTTTTCCTTCAAGATAAGCATAGGCATTAGCAATAGAAGGCGGAAAATTTTTAGCATTTTTGTCAAGAGGAATTACTCCCAATAAAGGCGCGTCTACCGCATCTTTAACGTCATCAGCACAGTAGAAAATATTGCGGATTTTTTCAATGATAATAGCTGCTGCCAGACCTAACACGAGTCCTCCAAAAATTCCCATCACAAAGTTGTTTGTACTTTTCGAGGCAACGGGAATCGGTTTGCCTGTTTTGATATCTTTGGGGATCTGGGGTTGAGAAATAACTTCCCAAGGTACTTGGCTTTGAGCGGCTTGGACGCGCAGAGTTTCCCGCTGAGTTAAAAGTTGCTGGCGGCTGGTGGAAGCTATGTCTAATTGCTGTTGCAGTTCGTTGTAGCGACGAGCTACAATCGGAAAATCTCTTACTTTTCGGGTCAAATCTTCTTTAGTTTGGGCGATCGCCTGACTGCGAGCTTCTAAGACTTGAACTTGGTTCGCAGTATCCACCAATTGTTTGATCAAGCCTATGCGAATCGAGTTTTGAAAATTCTGAACTTTAGAATTGGCTTGAGAGCCTACCAAATTTTGCCCCAAAATGCGATCGGTTTGCTTGTTGAGCAAAGCTACTAAATTTGCCCGCTTGCGCTCTAAAGCTTCCACTATAGGGTTAGCAGATTTAAAACGAGCTGTTTCTACAGCAATCTGACCTTCTACTTCCTTAACCTTGGTCAGCAACTCTTTATATTGAGGTTCTTCGCTTAAAGCTGAAGCCGCAATAGCTTCATTTGGTGTAAAATCTAATTGTTTTTGCAAGTTAGCGTACAGCATTTTCTGTTCCTGTAGCAGCCTTTGAGTTTCTAACTCTAAAGTTTCTATAGCGCGAACTTGCGCGATCAATTGCCCGCCTTGTTCTTTAGGATCGGTAATTTTTTGCTGCTGCTGTATCACCTGTAACTCCGACTTCAGGTCATTTACGCGCTTGTTTAGTCCCGGAAGCTGGTTTTCAATAAAATTAACACCTTGACCAATGCGAGTCTTGCGTTCGTCAAGGCTGTACTTTAAATATTTCTTTTTAGTTTCTTGTAAAACAAACTCAACTAATTTAGGGTCCTGCCCCATGAAACGAACTTCCAAAATTTTAGTTTGCGTCAACTCATTTTCTCCGAGGCGCAAAACGAATAATCCTTTTTTAAGAAGTTCCTCGGTCATTTCTGGATATTTTTGTTGGACTTGTTTGGTAATAGCCGACAGCATCTGAGGGCTCTGGAGAATTTGAAGCTGAGTTGGATAGTCCAAACTAAAAAATTCTCGATTAGGCACTCCACCCCCCTCACCGCGATTGGCGAGGGCAGATGCGTCGGTAAGTCTTGCCTCCGTTGTCACGGGTTCCACCAGTATCCGAAAATCGCCTTGATATGTTTTCTTGCCTCCCTTGACCTTATAATAAACTCCACCGCCTGCTAGAGCTACCATCGCAATGATGACTAGGGCTTGTCGCCCAAAAGTCCTGAACAAGGGCTTGAGATTCAATCCTTTCTGGGGTGCCCCGCTTAACTCTTCTCCCTCGTCAACGGGAAATTGCTGCACCTGTCTGCTCTGGTTGCTAATTGGTACGATATGAGCGTCCTGTTCTGTTTCCATGTTGACCTCTTTCATATTTTGTTGGTAAAATCAGCTCAGTTATCCCAGCCTTCTGGTTGATACTTTCACCATTGACTTCAGGATATCACAGGAGATTCTTGGTTGGTTGGTTCTACTTCCTTCCAATAGTTCTCACTACTTTCACATAGTATAGAAAAATAACTAAATTCCTATGTTGTGCCGGCTGCATTTTTTTTTACTGACTGAAGAGAGAGAGTTGTATCCGACTGTATTTCTGTCTGCGGTGTTGTGCTTGTATTCGGGGTTGGTGGGCGGCTTCGCCAAACTTTTTCGGGTGTCGCTGAGCTTCTTCGGGTGTCGCAATAACTTTACCAAAATTTTACAATTTGCCGTAACGCATCAGCCGCCGATCGCGCTGGTATTGCCTGGTCATCTCTGCCATTTTTCCGATCGCCACCAACGGCAGCAGCACCTCTTAACTTACCCGCTTTCCTGACCTGCTAAAAACTTTGGCATTTTCCATGTAGATATAATAATTAACAGCATTCCGCAGATTTTTGGAACCGCAACTAATCGAATCAATTTCCGAGAAAAATCTATCTTTATCTTTTAATTATCAACTTTTTGACGAGCTGAACGATCGCTTAAGCCTATTAACTGATTCGCCCTATAATATCACACAATACTCTCTGTCGTGCCCAGTTGACATAAAATTTAATATTTTGTGAGTTCAAACTCGATCGACATCTCGAAAAAATCCAGCCTTCTGGGTTGGGCTACCGGGGCTCCGGGCGCTGGGCGATGTGATGTTTTGGCCCAGAAACACCGGGTTTCTGAGCTCTTTGACTCTTACTAAAACCATCGCTGTTATTCACCATCCGAGGAGAGTTATAGCAATACCAGCGGGAAACCCGCAACTGGCCGTGTTTTTTGGACGAACCGATGAAAGAGGTTTATGAGACATTCGTAAGAGAATAGAAATAGTTCGCAACTGATGCGATAATTTCTCTGGATATCGCCCGGATGAGCTGTTGGTAATTGTTATTTTGTGAATTTACCAATTACCCACTACTCATGACAGCTTACTGATTCTGTGCTTTCTTTTCTCGAAGTTTCAACAATATTTCGGCATGAACTTCGCGGGTGATTGGATAAAAATATGTGAGAATCATGCCACAAATTAAAGCAATTGTGGGCAGCGGCCCGATCGCAACTCGAATCGCGAACAGCGCAGAATCCGGCTGTATAGGTGCAGCCTCTCCCTGAACAGTAGCGAGAAATCCAGCTTGTTCTAATGCTTGGCCTACCAACCACAAGCCGATCGCCAAACCAATTTTTTGCAGCAAAACCATAAACGAATAAAACACGCCTTCGCGTCTTTCGCCTGTTTGGAGTTCGTCGAGTTCAATCACATCCGGTATCATCGACCAAGGTATGAGATAAGCAGTAGAAACTCCCACACCAGCCATGACTGCTAACAGGTACATCTGAACTACTTGTCCCGGTTGCAGGAAAAACAGTCCGGCTTGTGCGATAATCCACAAACTCATGCCCATAAAATAAACAGCTTTTTTGCCATATCGCTCGCTGACTTTACTCCAAACAGATAACATGGCGAGTGCAGTGCCTTGAACTGCGATCGCAGTTTGGGTAAAAGTTGCTGGTGGCAGATTCATCCAGTTGATGACAAAATAAGGCAAAATCGAAGCAGTTAATTGCACTCCCAGCCAAGAACAGAGATAAATTCCAATTACGTACAAAAAAGGGCGATTGTTAAATGCAATCCGCACCTGTTCTCCTAGCGGCAAGGATGTTGAATTGTCTTCTACTGGATTTTCTGGCAATTGAGAGAGAACGTGTTTGCGGGTTCCGAAAAAGCACCAGTATAAAGGCAATACAGAAATTACTGCACAGAGTGCGCCTAATATTATGTATTTTTGGGTGTCGTCTTTAACTACTGCAAAGATAATTTGCGCTATGATTAGTGACAAAATGCTGCCGCCGATCGAGAAAGTAAACCGGAAACTGTTAAGGCTAGTGCGTTCGTTGTAGTCTTGGGTTAATTCTGGGGTGAGGGCGGTGTAAGGCAGGTTGACGGCGGTGTAGGCCGTGTTAAACAAAATGCCGATCGCCACATAGTACCAAAACAATATCGTGGGATCTTTGCTGGGAACAATCCACTGCAAAAAGAAGAAGATCCCGAAAGGGATTGCGCCGTAAACCATCCAAGGATAGCGGCGGCCCCAAGGGTGAGAGGTGCGATCGCTCAAAACCCCCACAATCGGGTCATTTATCGCATCCCAAACCTTGCCGATCAGCAAAATGTTGCTAGCAGTCCCCGCAGCCAAACCAGCCACGTTGGTAAAGAAAAACAGTAGGAAAAATACCAGAACATTCGCAGTAATTGCGGGGCCGAGGTCTCCCGCACCGTATGCTAACTTTGTGGAGAAACTGAGTTTTTTGGTTTCGGGGTTGTCGGCGGCTGGTTCAGGGGGGGAAGTGTTGCTCATAAACTTTGATTTGGGGATTTTTGGGCAGTCGCAGTCTTTCCAATAGGAGTATAACTCGCGCTACGCTGTAATACTAAGTTTTTTTTGGGCGATCGGGATGATTTTGAAGCTTTGGGAATTGGGAATGGGTAATTGGGAATGGGGAAAAAGGTAATTAAGAATTGATTGGTTTGTAGGGGCGGGTTTTACCCGAAATATGGATCGGTAGCTCAAGATATCAATAAACCCGCCCCCCACAGCCTCGAACACTCGCCAACCTTTCTTTATCGATCGCACAGCAATGTACATTTCAATTTTGCGATCGGGTGGGGGCGGCTTTAAGAGATTATTGGTTTTAGGCACAGATTGTTTGTAAAACCCGCCCCTACATAAATATTGTTTGAGCCTTTAACAAAAGTGAAAAACCCGGTTTATTTGGCCTAGTCTCGGACTACTTTAAATCCCAAATCCCAAATCCAAAAACCCGCCCCCCACAGCCTCGAACACTCGCCAACCTTTCTTTATCGATCGCACAGCAATGTACATTTCAATTTTGC
>NZ_JAUBVK010000006.1:115383-271324 GCF_036705795.1 Microcoleus sp. ARI1-B5 | reverse complement strand
GATCGGGTGGGGGCGGCTTTAAGAGATTATTGGTTTTAGGCACAGATTCTTTGTAAAACCCGCCCCTACATAAATATTGTTTGAGCCTTTAACAAAAGTGAAAAACCCGGTTTCTTTGGTATAGTCTCGGACTACTTTAAATCCCAAATCCCAAATCCCAAATCTAAAATCTCAAATTGCTATGTCAGCAATCTAGATTTGGCCGTAATTGCTCCCACACACCACAAAATAGCATTGACAATCTCCGAACGCTGGATGTCTTCTTCAGCTAAAAAACTGGCAAACTCTTCGTCAATATTCAGGTGGTCTGCAAAAGCATAAAGCACGCGCTTGTACTCTGTGGGCATTGGTGTTAATGTGACTTTAACTAAATTTAACAGCGCGTTCAAACAGTTAAGTATAATCCCTGATTCGTCAATATCATCTTCTGCATCGAGCAAGTACAGCGTTTCTGCAATGTCGCAAATAGCGTCTATTTGTGTTGGCGGCTTTTCCAGTTCGCTGACATCGATCTCGCACAATTGGAGAGCGTTAATCGCTAGTTCTGGACGGGTAAAAAATACAAGTTGACCGCCGGCTACTAACGGCGGCTCTTGTTCTCCATAGACAATGAGAGTATATAGATTCGGTACTTCGGTTTCGGGGTCGATGCGGAAACCGAACAGCCACAGCAATTTTTCTTGATTTGGGTTCGCTGTTTGCAGTTTTGTTGCGAAAAGTTTGGCTTCTGACATGATTTTTTAATCCTGATATAATTTACGCTCTTCAATCCAGTTTCTACGAAAAATATTGGTTTTACAGAATTTACGCCGAACCTAATTATGTAGGGTGTACCGCAGAAGAGTACATTAGACAAGATTGCAAAATTAGCTTTCCTATCCTAAAATTCTCTGCGTTGCATCGTCGCTTGCCTCGGCCTTATATCTGCGGTTTTTGTGTCAATCAAAGACTTATGCAATTGCTCGTCTATTACCGCTTTTTTAGCTAGGGATATACCAAGAAGCTGGGTTGAGGAAGGCAAGAGTGGGTAATCTTTTTTCTACAAATTTTGCTGGATAATGTCGCAGCATTCAGCGACGGTTGCTCTTTTTTCCATTGCTGCAACTAGGGCTTCGTAAGCTGATTGATGGCTTTCGATCAGGTTTTTGGCTCGCAGCGAACCCCAGTTTTGTTTGAGTTGAATTTCGGAACTGGGACGGCGCAGTTGTGTTAAAATAGCGCTGATTTTTGTGCGGTCTTCGGCGCCTCCTCGTGCGCTGCCGTAAACAAATTTTTCGGCGACTATTCCGGCCATCCACACGGTGCAGTATTGGTCTAGAAGTTGGGCGGAAAGTGTGCCGTTTTGGAGTTGAGATGCTAGTTGTTCGTCTTCAAATCGGACGCCGCCTTGGGCTGTTTGGCCTTGTTTGAATGCTTCAAGAGCGTTGAGGGCGTAGCTGGTTACGGGAATTCCTAACAGGTGGGCGACTAGGAAGTGCCCGGCTTCGTGGTGGAGGATGCGATCGCGCTTTTGCTTAGAACTTCCTCCCAGCAAATCTACTAATATTGTACCGCCTTGACCTTGCCACTGGAAACTGTCGAGGGTGGCTAGCCCCAAGAGGCAAAATGTGGCGATCGCAGGTACGGCTTCTGGTATGTTGAATAGGGGCCCCAATATTATCGAAACGGTGATAGCGAAGATAGAAATAGCGATAATATTCAAAGAAGTGTCTTTCATAATCGGGAATTGGTAATGGGGAATTGGTAAATGGGGAATTGGTAAATCGGGAATTGGTAACAGAGGTAAACTCAGGTACGATCGCGCGATCGGTTTGGCCGTGTCCGGTCGAGCTCCGCGCCCGGACTTGCTACAACAAACACCATCTTCCAGTTTGACTGAAAATTGCCGATCGCAAGCCGCCAATCTTAAAAAGATATTAAAATAAATCAAAGTCAAGTAAAAGTGTTAGTGGAATCATTCATGTCAGTTTTGGCAGCGATCGCAGTTTTAGGTATCTTGATTGTCGTTCACGAACTCGGCCACTTCCTGGCGGCGAGACTTCAACACATTCACGTCAACCGCTTCTCCATCGGTTTCGGTCCCATCCTGTGGAAGTACCAAGGCCCGGAAACTGAATATGCCCTCCGCGCCTTTCCCCTGGGCGGTTTCGTGGGTTTCCCGGACGACGATCCCGACAGCACAATTCCCCCAAATGACCCGAATTTGCTGCGAAATCGCCCCGTGCTCGATCGGGCGATCGTCATTAGTGCAGGGGTAATTGCCAACTTAATTTTTGCTTATTTCCTGCTGGTGGTGCAATTAGGCACTGTCGGCGCGCCATCCATGAACTACCTACCGGGAGTTAAAGTCCCGGAAGTCGCGGCAGAAGTCAGTTCGGCGGCCAAACAAGCGGGAATTCGATCGGGCGACGTTGTTCTGTCCGTTGACGGCAAGGAATTGGGCGCTTCGGGCGAAGCAATCAAATCTCTAGTCGCAGCAATCCAAGATCGTCCCAACCAACCCCTGGCATTGGAAATTCAGCGCCAAGAACAAAAATTTGTGGTAACAGTAACTCCCGAACTGTCGCCCGACGGTAAAGGCCGCATTGGCGTGCAACTAACTTCTAACGGTACTGTCGTGCGGCAGCGGGCGGGAATTGTAGAGGCGTTTAGCAAGGCCGCGACAGAATTTGAGCGGATTGTGGTGCTGACGTTTCAAGGTTTTGGGCAGTTATTTAGTAATTTCGGTCAAACCGCAAAACAGTTGTCCGGGCCTGTGGCAATTGTAGCCATCGGTGCAGGGATTGCGCGATCGGATGCTGCGAATTTGTTTCAGTTTGCGGTGTTAATTAGCATCAATTTAGCTGTAATTAATATCTTGCCTTTGCCTGCTTTGGACGGCGGTCAGCTAGCTTTTCTGTTAATAGAAGGACTGCGGGGCAAGCCTCTGCCGAACCGCATTCAGGAAAATGTGATGCAGACTGGTTTGATGCTGTTGCTGGGCTTGGGAATTTTCTTGATTGTTCGCGATACTGCTAATTTGGCTGGCTTTGATTTGATGCGAAATCTTCGGCAGCAGTAGTCAGGAAAGCAGTTGACAGTTGACCTGTGACAGTTGGCAGTTGACAGTTGTTAGTTGTCAGCAGTCATTAGTGATTAGTCAGCAGCCATTAGTCATTGCACCACTGATGACTGCTGAGTAATATAAATTAACCAGTAAATTTGGGGAAACAGCAATGGTTACACAACTGCAATCTCCCGACAAATCAAAGATTATCTACCCTGATGATAACGGCGAACCAATGTCAGACAATACAGAACAGTTTAGATTGATCGTGTGGATCAAAGAAAATTTAGAACTGTTATTTGCGAGCATGGCTGATGTTTTTGTAGCGGGAAACTTACTGTGGTATCCAGTAGAAGGAAATAACAAAATTTCTCAAGCGCCAGATGTGATGGTAGTCTTCGGAAGACCGAAAGGTTATCGAGGCTCCTACCAGCAGTGGAACGAAGAGAACATTGTGCCGCAAGTCGCGTTTGAAATTTGGTCGCCGGGAAATCGCCTGACTCCGATGCTGCAAAAACTGAGATTTTACGAACAGTACGGCGTAGAAGAATATTATCTGTACGATCCAGCAAATGTGGATTTAACTATATGGGAGCGCCGAGAGCAACGATTAGAACCAATCGAACAAGTGAACGGCTGGGTAAGTCCAAGAATGGGAGTGCGGTTTCAACTATCAGAAACTGAACTGCAAATATTCAGGCCTGATGGAACACCGTTTGTGAGTTTTGTGGAGCTCGCTCAACTTCGAGAACAAGCAGAATCAAGAGCAGAACAAGAACGGCAAAGAGCCGAACAAGAACAGCAAAGAGCCGAACAAGAACGGCAAAGAGCCGAACAAGAACGGCAAAGAGCCGAACAGGCGGAAGTTTTGCTGGAGCAAGAACGATCGCGATCGCAAGCTTTAGAAGCTCGGCTCCGAGACATGGGAATTGACCCCAATCTGTTGTAAATGACTAATATCAAGTTCGATCGATTGACCGCAATAAGTAAGGTTCGTAGTGCGGACTTCAGTCCGCAGCATGAGAGCGGAATTTCGTGGACACGCGCGATCCATTTTTGTTATGGTAATCGACCGGACATGATATAATATCCAGTCCGAGCGATGACTCATGACTAATGACCAATGACTAATGACCAATGACTAATGACCAATGACTAATGACTAATGACTAATGACCAATGACTAATGACTAAAAAGTTAAGTTTGAAACAACGATCGCTCGAAATTCTGATTCGCCTCAAACGCCTGTATCCAGAAGCTCCTTGCACTCTAAACTATGAAACTCCGGTGCAGTTGATGGTGGCGACGATTCTGGCGGCTCAGTGTACGGACGATCGCGTAAATCTGGTAACGCCGGCTTTGTTCGATCGTTTCCCGGATGCGGAGGCTTTGGCAAATGCTGATTTGGATGAATTGGAGCGTCTGGTGCGATCGACTGGTTTTTACCGGAATAAGTCTAAAAATATTAAAGCTGCTTGTTTGGCGATCGTCAATAAATTCAACAATCAAGTACCGCAGCGGATGGAACTGCTGCTAGAATTGCCCGGAGTTGCCCGCAAAACGGCTAATGTCGTCCTCGCCCACGCTTTTGGCATTCACATGGGCGTGACGGTAGACACTCACGTCAAGCGTTTGAGTCAGCGGTTGGGATTGACTGAACACGTCGATCCGATTCGGATCGAGCGGGATTTGATGCTATTGTTGCCGCAGCCGGATTGGGAAAATTGGTCGATTCGTTTGGTTTATCACGGCAGGGCGGTTTGTAATGCGAGAAATCCGGCTTGCAATATTTGCGAACTTGCAGATTTGTGCCCTTCTGCTAATAGTTAGGTTTTCCACCAATGTCAGGAACAGGCTTTCCGGCCTGTTCCACAATTAGGGCTTAGATCCCCCCGGATTCTTGCCCCCTACTCCCCCGAACCAAGGGGGGAACCAGAAATAAATCAAAGTCGCCCTTGGTTCGGGGGATTTAGGGGGATATAGACTCGGCTGTGAACGAGAAATACAAAATTTTTCAAGCGATTGTTGACACCAATGGCATCTTGCCTGTTGCCAAAAATCTTGTTAACAAAAAAAGTAATTAAAATAAAAGCGATCGCAAATGACCAAAATATAGTAAAATAGTAGATTGTGATTTATCTAAGGATATCAAGAGATTATGGCTAAAAAGAGCATGGTCGAGCGCGAGAAAAAGCGCCAGAGACTCGTAGACAAGTACGCCGACAAGCGCGAAGACCTGAAAGACCAGTTTGACCAAGCTACAAATCAGATGGACAAAATGGCGATTCACCGCCAACTGCAACAGCTACCCCGCGGCAGTTCGCGGACTCGCTTGCGCAACCGCTGCTGGGCAACTGGTCGCCCCAGAGGTTACTACCGCGATTTCGGACTGTCTCGGAACATGATGCGAGAAATGGCTCACGAAGGTCTTTTGCCCGGTGTGGTGAAGTCTAGCTGGTAACAAAAAGGAAGAAGTTCGGCAACGGATTTTTTAACGGATGCAAACGGATAGAAGAAAGAAGGGTTTAGTTATCGTCGCGAGAGAGGGAAGAAAGAAGAAGGAATGAAGAAAAACTTATGAATAATCGGCCAGATTATATTTGGGTTTATTTTTGTTTCAGACTTCATATCAAACTTCCTTCTTGCTTATTCCTTCTTGTTTCTTCCTTCTAGCTTCTTCTTTCTGACTGACATCCGTTACATCCGTTAAAAAATCCGTTGCCGAACCTTCTTGCTTCATTGACCGCAGCATTTATCGATGCCGAGACTTTCGAGTAATAAGTCGCTGACGGCATTGGCGATCGCAAATTCGCCGTAAAAGCTTTTAGAAAAATCATAGGCCTGCATTTCGGTGACGATCGCAATTACGAGGCTGCCCACGTCGTTTTCGCCTTCCATGCGCTGGCGGAGGTAGATTTGGGCGGCTCTTTTAGCTATTTGCTGGTTGGCTGCTTCTGGGATAAACTCGGAGTCTAGCCATGCGAGGAGTGTTTCTTGGAGCCATTGGCTTTCTTGCTCGGGGTTTTGGGCGGGCGGTAAGGTAATAGGTTCTATGGTTTCAGACATGATTATTCCTAATTGCTAATGTTGACGAATGAAAAGTTAGCGGACAAATGACAACTGATAAATATATGCAATATGATATACCGTCAATTATACAGGGATACGCGCAAGGCTACTTCTTGATGGCAAATGACGGCGAGGAGAGTTTGGGGTGGTATTCGAGCCGCCAGCGGGCGCTGATACCCTTAGATGAGAGATTTACCTATCCGCGATCGCTCCGCCGGGCCTTGAATCAAAATCGGTTTTCGGTGGCTGTAAACCGCGATTTTGGGGCGGTAGTTGAGGGTTGTGCCGATCGAGAAACGACTTGGATTTCGGGGGAGCTCAAGCAGATTTACTGGGGTTTGTATGAGGCTGGTTGGGCTTACAGCTTCGAGACTTGGTGCGGCGGCGAATTGGCGGGCGGTATTTTGGGATTGTCTATAGGCGGTGCGTTTATTGGGGAATCGATGTTTTACCGAATTCCCGAGGGTTCTAAGGTGGCGATGGTGAAGTTGGTGGAGAGATTGCGCGATCGATCTTATCTACTGTTCGACGCTCAAATGAACAATCCGCACTTGGAAAGATTCGGAGCATATACTGTTAAGGAAAAACTCTACAAAACTCTTTTGCAAGAAGCTTTAAAGCGCCGCTGCTCGCTATTTTGAATATTCTATCACTAGGGAAAGAGCACTGCCGTGTCCGGCGCGGGGAGCGGCTTCAAACAATAGTATAATTAAGCTGAGATACTTTTCGGAGACAACCACTATGCAAGTCACAACCGAAGAAATTATTTATCCGTCCAGCGACGGTCAACCAATGGCAGACAGCACAATACAATACAAATTAATTGTCACAATCAAAGAAGGTTGCGAATCGCTGTTTGAAGATGACCCCAACGTGTTTATAGCCGCCGATTTACTTTGGTATCCGGTTGAAGGTAGACCAGATATTTCTCAAGCACCGGATACGATGGTGATATTTGGCAGACCAAAAGGCGAGCGACGTTCCTACATACAATCTCGCGAAGATAATATTGCTCCCCAAGTCGTCTTTGAGATTCGCTCCCACAACGATAGTAACACAAAAATGAACAAGAAACTTTTATTTTACTATCGTTATGGAGTCGAGGAGTATTACCTTTACGATCCCGAAAGAAATCAGTTAGAAGGTTGGCAAAGAATTGAAGGAATCTTAGAACCAATTGAACCGATGGAGGGATGGATAAGTCCTAGACTGGGAGTGCGATTTGAGTTGCCAGAAGAAGGTTTGGAAATCTATCGCCCTGATGGAGAAAGGTTTCTTTCCTATTCCGAAATAAATGCAGAGCGGCTATTAGAGCGACGGCGCGCAGAACAAGAATTTCAGCGTGCAGAACAAGAATTTCAGCGTGCAGAACAAGAATTTCAGCGTGCGGAACAAGAAGCTCTCAAGGCTCAACAAGCAGCTCAAAGGTCTCAACTTTTAGCCGCCAAGCTGCGCGAATTGAACATCGATCCTGATAGCATTTAATCCCGAATAAATGCTAAGATACCCGATTTATAAAATAAATCGGGTTTCGGGGAATTGCAGTTATTTATACTTTTAGGAATTACACATTTCTGACCAAAGAAACCGGGTTTTTTGGGGTTTTGCCGACTGTAACCAAGTATTCTCGTAAAAACCAAGGTGATGACCACGCATCAAAACCAAAGAAACCAGGTTTTTTGGGGTTTTGCCGACTGTAACGAACTATTCTCGTAAAAACCAAGGTGATGACCACCCGCGGGTAAGTCTGATTCTTTTAACGGCGAATGGGGAGATTTGGTTTACCTTTTTAACCCAAGCGTATTGAGCTATGGGTGAGAATTTTAAGTCCCTGCGATTGCTCTCCCGTAGCGCAATGACATTATCGTTTCGCCCCCCGATCGCAAATTCCATATACTACAATATATAATACAGATATTAGAGCCAAAATCCTTGGGGGTGCAAAAGAATCCTAATCGCGGCCCCATGAATGTGCAAAAATACTGAAGCCAACCTTACTAAACTCTGCACGGAGCAATTGCTGTGGACTCCAGATACAACCCCCAATCCATAGAAGAAAAATGGCAGCAGACATGGGCTGAGCAAAACTTAGACCAAATGCCAGAAGATACCCAAAAGCCTAAATTTTATGCCTTATCCATGTTCCCCTACCCGTCGGGAAACCTGCACATGGGCCACGTCCGCAACTACACAATCATCGATGTAATTGCCAGACTCAAGAGGATGCAAGGCTATCGCGTACTCAATCCGATGGGGTGGGACGCTTTTGGTTTGCCCGCAGAAAATGCCGCCATCGAGCGCGGAATTCCCCCGGCAAAATGGACCTATGAAAATATTGCCCAAATGAAAGGCTTATTTCGCAGTCTCGGCATCTCCTTTGATTGGACAAAAGAAGTTACAACTTGTTCTCCCGATTATTATCGGTGGACTCAATGGATTTTCTTGCAATTTTTAGAAGCAGGATTAGCTTATCAAAAAGAAGCCGCAGTTAATTGGGACCCCATCGACCAAACAGTCTTAGCAAACGAACAAGTAGACAACGAAGGTCGTTCCTGGCGTTCCGGTGCGAAAGTCGAGCGCAAATTATTGCGGCAGTGGTTCCTCAAAATTACCGATTACGCCGAACAGTTATTAAACGACTTAGACAAATTGCCAGATTGGCCAGAAAGAGTCAAATTAATGCAAGCCAACTGGATCGGCAAATCAGTCGGCGCTTACTTAGAATTTCCGATTGTCGGAATGGATGAAAAAATCGCCGTTTTCACCACACGTCCCGATACAGTTTACGGCGTCAGTTACATTGTTTTAGCGCCGGAACATCCACTAACTGTGCGCGTGACAACGGAAGACAGAAAAGCCGCCGTAGAAACCTTCATCAAAGAAGTCGCCGCCCAAAGCGAGATCGATCGCACAGCCGAAGACAAACCCAAGCGCGGCATTCCCACAGGCGGCAAAGCAATCAATCCTTTCAACGGCGAAGAAATTCCCATTTGGATTGCCGATTACGTGCTGTACGAATACGGCACCGGTGCAGTGATGGGAGTACCCGCCCACGACACGCGAGATTTCAAATTTGCCAATCAATATCAACTGCCAATTAAAATAGTAATTGTGGATGATGATGAAGTTCCGCTGACCGAAGCTTACACCGAACCCGGAATTATGATTAATTCCGAAAGCTTCAACGGCATGGATTCAATTAAAGGCAAAGCCGCAATCATTAAATTTGCCGAAGATGCAGGTTGCGGCAAAGCGCGAGTGCAATATCGCTTGAGAGATTGGCTCATTTCCCGACAGCGTTATTGGGGCGCTCCGATTCCGGTAATTCACTGTCCCACCTGCGGAACTGTCCCCGTCCCGCAATCGGATTTGCCCGTATTGTTGCCGGAAAATGTAGAATTTACTGGCAAAGGTTCGCCCTTGGCAAAGATGGAAGAATGGGTAAACGTTGCTTGTCCGAGTTGCGGCACTCCGGCGAAACGAGAAACAGATACGATGGATACTTTTATCGATTCTTCGTGGTATTTCTTGCGCTATCCCGATGCGAGGAATGAGGAGAAAGTCTTCGATACGGCGAAAACCAACGATTGGATGCCCGTAGACCAATATGTCGGCGGCATCGAACACGCAATCCTGCACTTACTGTATTCGCGGTTCTTTACTAAGGTTTTGCGCGATCGGGGTTTGATCGATTGTGACGAACCATTTAAACGCCTGTTAACTCAAGGTATGGTGCAAGCAATGGCCTACAAAAATCCTGTTACTGGCAAATACGTTCCCCCAGCAAATATAGACCCCGCAAATCCCAAAGATCCTCAAACTGGCGAAGCTTTGCAAGTCTTCTACGAGAAGATGTCCAAATCAAAATACAACGGTGTTGACCCCTTGGAAGTTATGGGCAAATATGGGGTAGATACGGCGCGGATGTTTATTTTATTCAAAGCGCCGCCCGAGAAGGATTTGGAGTGGGAGGACGCTGATGTGGAAGGGCAATTTCGCTTTTTAAATCGCGTTTGGCGCCTGGTGACAGAGTTTGCTGCACCCCCCCCAGCCCCCCCTTGCCAAGGGGGGGAGAAAGACGTGTTGAGCAAGGCTGAGAAAGATTTGCGGCGGGCGATTCACACTGCAATTAAGGAAGTGCGAGAAGATTTGGAGGGCGAGTATCAGTTCAATACTGCTGTTTCTGAAATGATGAAATTGAACAATGCGCTGGCTGATGCTAAATGTAAGGATTCGCCTGTTTATGCAGAGGGAATTAACACTTTAATTTTGCTGTTAGCGCCTTTTGCACCGCACATTGCTGATGAATTGTGGCACATGATTGGTAACAGCGAATCTGTGCACTTGCAAACTTGGCCTGTTGCCGATCCATCTGCCTTAATTACCGATGAAATTACGCTGGTAATTCAAGTTATGGGCAAGACTCGCGGCACTATTCAAGTGCCTTCTGGTGCTGATAAAGCTGCTTTGGAAAACTTTGCTCGCGAGTCGGAATTAGCCAAGCGTCACCTGGAAGGTAAGGAGATTAAAAAGGTAATTGTGGTGCCTGGAAAGTTGGTTAATTTCGTGGTAGCTGGATAAAGATGAGAAACCCGGTTTCTTTAATAAACCGGGTTTTTAATACTTGCAGTTAAGAATTAGCCCTGCCAAAAATGAGCAAGCTAAACAAGACAAAAAAAACTTTTTTGAGAGGGCTATTGTGTTTAGGGAAACTTTGGGCGATCGCCTACATTGCTTCCTGTATACTCTTGTTTTTTCTGCAAACTCGTTTGATCTTTCAGCCAAGACCTACAATCGCCAAAACACCGGATGCTTTTAACATCCCTTACCAAGAAGTTTGGTTGCCAGTTAAGGGTCGATCGCGCCAAATTGAAAAACTTCACGGTTGGTGGCTGCCCGCCGCAAATCGACAATCATTAGGAACTTTATTGTACCTGCACGGCAGGGGTTTGAACATCGGTGCAAATATCAATCAATCTTACCGCTTTCGGCAATTGGGTTTTTCTGTATTGCTGATTGATTACCGGGGTTACGGCCGCAGTCAAGGCAGTTTCCCGCAGGAATCACAAGTATATGAAGATGCTGAAATTGCTTATAATTATTTAGTTAAGCAGCGGCAATTGTTGCCTAGCCAAATTTTATTTTATGGTCATTCAATGGGAGGTGCTGTTGCTATTGAGTTAGCAATAAGGCATCCAGAAGCTGCTGGCTTGATTGTCCACAATTCGTTTACTTCTATGGTGGATATGGTGGAAAATAATGCTTATATGCGATTTTTTCCGGTGCGGTTGTTGCTGACGCAAAGGTTTGATTCTCTTGCTAAGGTTAAATCACTGCGAATGCCGATTTTGTTTGTTCACGGGATTGCCGATCCTTTTGTTCCTGCTACTATGAGCAAAAAGTTATATGCTAGTTCTCCTGAATCTAAAAAAATTTTGCTAGTTCCTAATGCTAGGCACAATAATGGAGATGCTTTTTTTAACAATCCCGAATATCGCCAAACTATTGTGGATTTTGCCGAAAAAGTAATTGATAGAAAAAAACTATGACTTACGCACTCCGCCTTCATAACCGGGTTTTTCACCGAATCTGCTGGTTACAACAAAGTTTTTTCGTAAAAAACCAGGTTTCTGAGCACCCATGCGTAAGTCCTATTTAATTGTTAGTTTCAAAAAGCAATTGCACGATCGCTCCGCATTCCAATTTTAATACTGATTGAGCGCTGCCGCCATTAACGGCAATTTCTACCCAACCGTCAGAACCAGTTATGGCAATTAAATCCCCTGGCTTGCTGTCGCTGTAGGTTTTACCGCTGGGGATGCGAATTGCATCAGAACTATTGCTAATTGTCAATGACCAATTGTTACCTATAATGCAATTATTGGGGATATTGGTAATTAGATTGCCGAAGCGATCGACATATTGAACGCAACCTACCGCACCTGTGGCTGTAACGGCGCAATTTGGTATCTCTAGCTGCACTAAACTCGCAGGGTCGATCGCCCTTCCCAACTCGAACAGCGGCACCCCGATCGCCAAATGAGCGCCCGCTGCTGCGAAAATATCGCGACCGTGAAAAGTGGTACTCGGTTCAGATGTGCGCCAATATTGCGAATTAGTGAGCTCGACAGCGGCGATCCTCTTCGAGGGCTTCGCTAACGCACTTTCGCGACTCAACACCCCGCTAAACAGCCCGTTATCCGGCCCGACAAGCAAGCAATTAGCACATTTAATCGCAACCCCGCGTCTCTTGCTACCCACACCCGGATCGACAACCGCAACGTGTACCGTTTCCGGCGGAAAATAAGCAAAAGCAGTCATCAAACAAAACCTCGCCGCCGCAATATTTTGAGAGGGTATTTGGTGCGTAATGTCAATCACTTTTAACTGCGGGTCGATTTGGGCGATCGCACCTTTCATCACTCCTACATAAACATCGCTCAATCCAAAATCCGTCAGTAGAGTTATAATTCTATTTTTAGACATATATCCAAAGGTAAGAATATGGTAGCGCAGTGGGAAAACTTTTTGCAAAACTTAGGAGAATGGCACGGTTCCTTCACTCAGCTATCAACGCGAGGAGAGGTACTTCAAGATACTCCTAGCATTATTTCTCTCGAAGGTTTCAATGACAACAAAACTGTGCGGTTGAAACTCCGTCGGTTTTCCCCAAATCCTAGCGGTGTCGGCGAACCCCAAGTCAGCGAACTTGTTCGAGAATATCAGAGTTTGGGACGAGATATCTTATTTTTTGAGAAGGGAGATTTTTCTCAGGGAAGTATTCAACTAGCGCCTTATTCTGAATGCGGTGCCGAGTTTGGTTTTATCTACAATTATCGCCGGTTGCGCTTCGTTCAGCTCTACAATACCGACGGTAATTTATCCAAACTTACCTTAATTCGGGAAAAGCAGCTTGACAAAAATGTGCCCGAACGTCCGCCTTTAACGGTTGGCGATTTGCTGGGAGAATGGGAGGGGGAGGCCGTGACAATGTATCCAGACTGGCGTTCACCCGATCGCTATTCTACTAAACTGCAATTGCATTTGGAAAAGGGCGATCGCATAGTGCAGAAAATTACTTTTGGCAGCAATGCTAATGTTATCAGTTCTAGCGGCAGCATTGACGGTTCAGTTATTAATTTTAATGAAGGTGCAACGCCCGTGCAAGTTTTGCTGCTTCCCGATGGCGGTTCTTGCACTTGTCCGGTGAAAGTTGAATTCAGAAAACCTATATTTTTTGAGGCCGGTTGGTTGGTAGAACCTGACTTGCGATTTCGGATGATTCGCAGTTACAATGATAAGGGTGAATGGGTAAGTTTGACTTTGGTTACTGAACGCAAAGTTAGTCATTAATTCCGTAGGGGCCCGTGAGCCAACCATCTTTAATTCGCACCAACAATCTACAAAAACCCGCCCCCGCCCAACCAATAAATTCTGATTGCGGAACAAGTTTATCGGTATCTGGGATGGGTGGGGGCGGGTTTTTGAATTTTGCGATTTGATGATAAAAAATTCGGCGAACCCGCCCCTACCAATCAGGGTGTTTTCGATGTATTCTTGTATTACCAAATTCCGTAGGGGCTCCCCTCACCAACAATCGAAGATTCCCACAGACAATCTATATAAACCCGCCCCCACTCAACGACTATTGCAGTTCGCTTTACAACAAACGAAACTTTATCTAGCACCGAATTTTATTCGCCGGACTTTGTTTCCTGAGTTTGCGATTGAATCACCGCGCTCCAATCATCATTATTAACAACAGCTTCCCGATGCTGGTGTCGTTCACCGTCACTTTTAGCCGCTGTTTCCAACTCTTTGGTAAGAGTAGAATCTGCCATTGCTTTCCGCAACTTCAACTTCTTTTCCTCATAAGCTTGTTGCTCTGCGGCCGACATTGCCGATCGCGCTGCTCGACCCACCGTACTCGCCCACATCTCGCTCTGTGCATCGTTTCCAGGCGGAATGCTGCCGAGTTCTGCTATCCAAGCATCCCGCAAACTTTCCATTTCTTCCCGCTTCGGGAATTTGAAAGTTTGCACGCGCACAAAAGCACAATTTTCCGCGCCGTTTTCGGCGATGTGACCGTTGATTGAAAGCAGGATATTTCGCGAATAACCAACATACTGGGTGTTGCCGGAAGTGTCCGTGACAGCGTAAACCCCGGCGACTTTGGCGTTAGTTGCTATCTGCAGCCACGTAGCGATCGACATTACTTGCGTGCCGTCATTTTCTAATTCAGAAATAGCAGTGGCTGCGCTGTGTTCTGAGTCGGAACTGTATAAAAAGTTGTGCAGTCCTTCATGGGCTACAGGTACGTTTTGATGTTCAATTGCTACGTCTCGATCGGCATTCACTTGATTAACTTCCATAAAATTCAATTCCTCAAAAAGTGGCCACTTTACTAATTAAATATCTTGCCTTATAAGCTGTTCTGCATTTAAATTCTATGTCAAGAATTAATATAAATCTTGTGGGGGGGATTCTAGCCTGCCCCAAATATGCAATTTAAATGCCCAACAGCTTACTTATTTAACTTGCTGCAATTTGTTGCAATTCCTCATCAGTCAATTTAACTTCGATCGCCCGCACGGAGTCCTCAATGCTCGATACTTTGCTCGCGCCGGGAATCGGAACGACACAGGGCGATTTGGCCATCAACCAAGCTAATACTATACAGTAAACTGAAACATTTTTTTCTTGTGCTAAGGAGGCGATCGCGGGCATATCTTGCAAGCTGGTGGCGCGGCGGCTTCCCCCCAAAGGACTCCAGGGGAAAAATGTCAGTTTTTCGGCTTCGCAATATTCCAGTACGCCGTCGGATTCCGGCTGTCTGTGCCACGGATTGTACTGATTCTGCACCGAGACAATTTCTACTGTATCCCGGGCGCGTTTTATCTGTTCTACAGAAAAGTTTGAAACTCCAATAAATCGAATCATTCCGGCTTCTACTGCTTCTTTTGCGGGTGCTAGGGCTGCTTCGATTTTATAGGCGGGATCGGGCGAGTGATATTGCCAAAGGTCGATCGGCTGATTGCCTCCCAAAGCTTCAAAACTTTCGCGAATTGCCTGACGCAAATGGTGGGGATTGCCGTTGCGCGTCCACGCACCTTGAGGGCGCATTAAACCCCCTTTCGTGGCGACAGTCACCGCCCGAATATCTCCCGTGTACTGTTGTAAAGCTTTGGCAATCAGGTGCTCGTTGTGGTGTTTGTCGGATTCATCTTGGCAGTAGGAATCTGCGGTGTCAATGAGGGTGACGCCCAAATCGAGGGCGCGGTGAATTACCGCAATTGCTTGCGATTCTGGCGGCCGGCCGCTTAACGACATCGGCATACCTCCCAGACCGATCGCGCTGATATTAAAATTACTGTTGCCCAGCTTTTTTCTTTTCATTCGTTAGCCCTCGTTTGCGTGGTTTATTGAGAGTTTAGATTTCAAGGATATAGCGGTTTTTAGTAGAGTTCTCGGGCCCCGGACACGGCACTGCCGTGTCTAAAGCTGTATTTCATAGAATTGAAAACTGCTATATTTTGATATTTTACATGGTTTTTTACTAGATAACTAGATAGGAAGAAATATTTTGTACAGACTTGTAGGGACTGGTAAGGCAAGGATCTATTGTAAAAGCGAGTTAACCGTTTCGCACAGGCGCCATCTCCCCACGCGATGATGTGTGCGTACTTACTTAACTGGAAGCGCTGGTGTAAAAGCGGAGTGCAAATTGCCAGAAATAGCGGGAGAAAAATAACAGCCCGATCGCCAAAATTCCCGCCCCGGCGATCCAAACAATTTCACCTCTGCCCAGCATGGCTTCTGCCGGCACAGTTGTCAAGAAGGCAACGGGAACTACAAAGGTGAAGAAAAATCGATAAGCTGCGGGATAAGCTGCCATGGGAAATCTACCCGCTTCTAACAATCCTCTGAGCACTTCGGTAACGTTGTAAATCTTGACAAACCAAATGCTAGTTGCACCTAACATAAACCAGATACTGTAAAGAGTAATAGTTCCGAATAACAGCGGGATTGCTGCTAAAAAATAGTTGCCGATTTGTACTCCCAACTTGTTAGCAGCATACAGCAGCAATAGCGCACCGAAGATTAAATCTGGGATTCCCCAAGGGGAAACTGTGTTTGCAGACAGCCAGAATTGCGAACTGATGGGTTTGAGGAGTACGAAATCGAGAGTACCTTGCTGGACTCGATCGACAATACGGCTGAGGTTGGGCGCCAGAAAGGTTGACGAAAACCCCTGCAAAACCGTAAAAATGCCGAGTACAACAAGAGCGTCTTCCCACGAATAGCCAGAAAAGCTGTAGCCGGTACGGTAGAACAGCGACAGCCCAAACCAGCTCCCAGCAAGGTTTCCCAGGCTGCTGAGGGCCGCGAGGACAAAGTTGATCCGGTATTCGAGCTCCGCTGCGATCGCCGCACCCCAGAACAATTTCAGTACGTGCAAATATCGTCCCATGTTTATCGCCATTTTTTGCCCTTGAAATACTTAAATTCCCTCACATTGTAAAGGTTGTGTGAAGTCAACTGCTTTGCGGGCCGCTCATTTCATTATAACTTTAAGTTATTGATACAGCTTACTTAAGTAGTTTTACTGAGAAAGATTATTAAGTTATTTAACTAAATTTAAGCACAAGTTAAAATCTCTTGATTTAAGTCAATTTCAGGCTGATACTTTTTCCAGATATTAAATATGATTCATGTTTCAATACAAATTCTTGCTCTATTTATTAGGAATACTAATATGTTACAAGGCTTCACATTATAAATATTTGAAAAGCATCTAGCCATACCCACAAGGAACGCTTAGGATGGTGCATACGTACTCAAAAGGAGTACGCAATCAGCAATACGTAATCATACGTACAAAAGAGGGTTCGATAAATTGACTTAAGTAACAACACGTAAGGAAAAAAAGACATGGATGCTTTAACATTATCCAGACTGGGCGTCAAGCACACCAAGAGCGCAGTAGCCGAATCGCTGCGGATCAACACAGGGCTAGACATGACAAGCCCAGTTACTTTTTACGGCATTGTTAACGAGCACTGCAACGTTAAATGCCGCCAGTGCGAATATTGGCGGCTCAAAGAATATAAAGACGAAATGACGATCGAAGAATGGCAAAATGCCCTGTTGAGCGTCAAAGAATTTGTGGGCGAATTTTCCATCAACTTTAGTGGCGGCGAACCTTATATTAAAAAAGGTTTTCTAGACTTGCTGACATTTGCGAATAAAAATGGCATCCACGCCGGTGTCACCACAAACGGCTATTGCATGACGCGGGAAAATGCAGCGAAAACTGTCGCGGCGCGTCCTTTTAATGTGAATATGTCCGTTGACGGGCCGAACGCAGAACTCCACGATTATTTGCGCGGCCAACCCGGATTGTTTGACAGACTTTCCAAAGGAATCGGTTATCTGCGCGAAGAACAAGAAAAACAAAACGTCTTGTTTCCGATCAACATCAAACCGACTATCAACCGGCTCAACTTCCGCCACCTTGAGGATATTGTCACCTGGGCGAAAGGAATTGGAGCGACGACGGTGAACTTCCAACCAGTCAACCGCTGGACTCCAGAAACCTATTCGGAATTGTGGATTGAAGAATCAGACAGGGAAGAATTTTCACAGGTAATTGAGCGCTTAATTGAAATGAAGAAAAACGGCGCGCCAATTATGAACAGCGATGAAGTATTGCGCTTGATGGTTCCTCACTTCCAGGAAGAAAAAGCTCCTGATTCGACTCGGCCTTGTCGCGTTGGACTGCGCAATTACTGGATTGATACGCGCGGCGATGTGAAATTGTGCGATGAGTTTCCGGTAATTGGGAATGTGAAAGACGCCAGCGCCCGCGAGATTTGGTACGGCGAAAAAGCTCAGGAAGTCCGCCGGGATACTTTGAATTGCGGCAAGCTTTGTCTGATTACTTGTGTCTCGCAGAAGACGATTTTGGACAAGGTGAAAATGGGGATGAAGTTATTAAAGAATTGAGGTATGAGCAGTGTTAATATTGCTTGTGTTCGTGGTGGGCCGGGTTTTTGTCAGAAACCCGGTTTTTTCTTTGATGAATGTATGTTCGCAGCATCGGACTTTAGTCCTCAGTTTTTGACTCTTGACCAAAGTCCTCACTACAAACCCTTGGGGAATATTTTCCTTACCAGCAGCAGGATACCCAGTATCAGCAAGCCGAATATTAAACCGAAAAGCAAACTCCAGACAATCGTCGCGGTGAAGGGATGAAGCGGCCGGGAAAAATCGGGTTGCCATTTAATCGGTGTATCCTTGATTAGAGGATAGCTGGCTGAAAAGATTTGTCCGCCGCCGATCGCAGTTCCGACAAAAAATATGATATTCTCAAGCTGGCGAGATCGCTTTTTCTCTTTTTCTGCGTTTTGCTTGTCGAGTATCATTCGATCGTCATCCCGCTCTTTTTGTTCTGCTTCCTTTTGCTGGTATAGTTGTATTTGTTCGCGATCGCGCTGGTGTTCTCTTTCTGCTTGTTCCCGACTCAATTCAGCTTGTTCGATTTCCACCATCCCGCGGATTGTGGAGATTGCCTGCTGGAACAAATCTTGATTCGCTATCAGGTAGTTTAAGTATTTTTGAATTTGACTTTGATATTTGCGATCGCACAAATCTTGAAACTTCTGCAAAAATAGCAGATTGTCGCCTTCAATGGACAAACCTTTAATTTTAGCATAACTTTCGGCATAATTTTCGGCATTAATCTCAACAGTATTGCTGCATTCTCGCAACTGCCGCAATTGCTGAGCATAATCAAATACTTGGCTTCTGATTTCAGCTAACAAATTCTTTAAGTTCGCGAGTTTAATTTCTCGATTTTGTTCGGCTTCTATTTGAGTAAATTCGGGCAGCTTTTTTTCTAATTCGCTGGCTATTTGCTGTCCCAGGCGATAGCTTTCCTTAGCTTGATTGTACACAAACAAGACTTTACTGCGAGTACACAGTAAATTCATCAAATAATAGTTAAACGTTGATGTTGCCAAATCCAAAGTTTGGGGACTCTGTTTCAACCAGACTAAGATATGACACTGTTTGGCAGGATTATCGTACTCAAAAATCGGACTCCCAAATAACTGCCCTGCGGCGGTAAACTTCAATTCCGGTTCGATGCCATTTCCCACAAAAGCCCCCACGCATTTGTCGGCCAGCGCGCGATAACCATCATCATACAACCCAACAGGCTCTGCATACAGTAACAGTGTCTGTCCCAACGATGCTTGAATTTGATTCGGCAGCAGGCAACCTTGGGGATTTATTTCGTTTAAACTTGCTACTGAAATGGTATCATCATCTTTATAATAAAAAGTCAAGTCTGCGGTGTATGTGTCGTGAATTCGTCTGGCCTCAATTGAGCCGTTTAGTTTGAGATTGTATTGCTGAATAAGAGGTTGAAATTTTAAAATTTTGCCATTCTTTAGCAATTTTTGTTCGCTCAAGTTGGCATCTTCGCCCGCGGCGTGATACTTTCCATCTTGGTAGCAGATGAGATTGTCTCGGAGGGATTTTAGTTCTGGAAAATCGAATTTTTCGCCGACATTATCGGCTAGATTTTGCCATAGATGTTCGGCATTTTTGGCTGTTTGTTGATAGCCTTCGTCTCCGTCATTTCGCAGGTGGAAAGGATAGAGGGTGATGCTGGTATTTCTAATTTGCGGTGGTGGCTTCATAATCAAACTTTGTGGGATATAGTGATATTATATCCGCTTAAATAAACCAAATGCCGGTAGGGGCGGGTTAACCAACCATATCTAACTCTCACAAACAATCTAGATAAACCCGCCCCCACCCAACGACGGATTTGCGATCGCATTTGTGGAAAATTGGGGGAATGGGCGATCGGTTTTTCCGCAATTATTCCGGGCTATTCGTTTCGTTTGTCCCCAAGCCCGCCGGGGATTTAAATCCCCGGCGGTATTGTGGGTAAGCGAGAGGATGAAAGGGCGCGGGCGAGTGTGGTAAATTATTGCAGATGTGCGATCGACCTTTTTGATGAAATTGGGAAAAAGGGATCTCGAATTTCTGTCGTTTGTCCCGAAGTCCGCCGGGGATTTAAATCCCCGTCGAGAGAGCAAAAGTCGGTTGAAAACCGACTGGGGAGATATGGAAATGTTTGTTAAAAATTGTGTTTTTCAGTCCTCTTTTAGAGGACTTTCGCTATGAGACGGGGGTTAAAAACCCCCGGCGGATCTGTGGGTAAGCGCGATAGAATTTCTTTATTTATGTTGGATTATCAACAGATTCCGTCCCAGAATTATCCTCTGTTTCAACCGACAGCGAAGATGGCTGCGACAGATTAAGTCGGATCAGATTCTCCCCCAGCACTTCCATAAATTCGCTCACGATTTCATCCGGTGCATCGCCATCTGTGCCGCCCGCACCAGCTTGCTCGATTTCGTTCTCTAAATTCTCTTCGATCGACCCCCTAGTTTCGCACCAGGCTTTGATTTTTTCTGCTATAATATTCACATTATCTGTCGGCTGCACGTCAAGCGCAGGTAGATCGTTAACAAATAGCTTCGGTTCCGATATTTGCAATAACTTAGTTAAACCTGCAACAATCTCTCTCGGTGTATAATTATCGGCTAGCGACATTTTTAGCCTCCTTAAATCTACTTGTTGAGTCTCTAACGATAAACTTTCGGTTTCGCCGCTTAACGTGAATGCAGCCCAGGCGATCGGACTCGGAAATCGCTCTTTTGTTGTTAGCATAGCACGCCTCAATGCGGCGGCTTTGTTCTCGCCCCGCGCTAAATTTTGGTAAAATTCAGTCATCAGTAACTTGGCTGAAATTACTCCCATATTCCACAGCGATACGATGATACTCGGTACTCCGGCGAGGATCAAGCAGCGCGACAATCCGATGACTCCATCTCCGGTGATTTTACCGCGGCCGGTGCTGCAGGCGCTCAATACTACGAGTTCCGAATTGAGTTTTAATTGCAGGATGTCGGCTGCATGAATTGCGCCGTCGTCGGTGTCTCCTGACGGTGCTAAAATAATCGCGCCGGGAATTCCCGAACCTCCGAAATCGTCGAGGAGTCCGTGGGCGGATAAATGCACGATGCGCGTGTTTAGCATTTGGTCTAAAATGATGGCTTTGGCGGCATTTTCTCCGCTAATTGCTTGGGTTCGTAAAATGGCGGCGATGGCTTCAGCGGCTTCTTTTGCCCTGGGTATTTGTCGGAGTTTGTAGGGGTGTTTCTGGTAATTTGGGTGGATGGTTGGATCGCCGACAATCAGGGCGGCTTCTCTCAATCCTCGCACTCGGTTGTGATGTTCGCGGGTGAGTTCTAATACTTGGATGGAGGGGCTGGTGAGGATGGTATAATCTTCGATGAGGTAGCGGTTGTCGATCGATTGCAAGGCGGCGAAAGGAACTAAAAATAAGTCGTAGTGCGGGATGAAAATGATGGGGGAATTAACATCGGCGGGCAGCAAGTCGGCGATGGGTTCGATGAGGATTTGATGGAGGAGTTGCAAGAGGGGAAAGCGGCCTGTTTCGTCTCGTTTGTACTCGGACTCTAGCTGAATTTTGTTGCCTTCGCCGTCGGTTTCAGTTGTACCTATCGAGACGCGGGCTTTGAGGATGATTTGTTTGAGGGATTGGTTTTGTTGGTTGAGGGGTTCGAGGTTGGCGGCGCGGTGGGTGATGTTGCCGTTTGGTTGGATTACCCAGATGTAAATGTCTGGTTTAACAATCGAATATTCAACGATTGTGGAGTTTTTCTGTTGGGCGATTTGTTGGATTCTGGGGATTGATAATGTATTTGTGATTTCGTTGTTTGCTAAGTCGGTTGTTAAGAGGTTTTGTTGTAATAATTCTGTGAAGGCGCGGGTACGGGACATTTCAGATATTTCTAGGGCTTCGTCAAATTTAGCTTGGGCGACTAGGACTTGTTGCAGCAGGCGATAGGCAGATATTTGGGTTTCAAAAAATGATACTTTGTGGTCATCCTTGACTAATTCAGAGCGTCTAGTTTCGCTAATTTGGATTGAATCACGGAGTTTTGCTTCGGCTTCTGGGAATTGGTTTATTTTGAATAGAGTTTCGCCTAAATTGTTGAGAGATATCGACTCTCCTTGGCGATTGCCGATTTCCCGTGAAATTACTAAAGACTGTTCGTGACAGTCGATCGCCCGATCGTACTGCCCTAGGGATCTGTAAGCAATGCCCAAATTGTTGAGGGGAAAAGTTTCTCCACAGCGATCGCCGATTTCCCGTGAAATTAATAAAGACTGTTCGTAAAAGTCGATCGCCCGATCGTACTGCCCTAGGGATCTGTAAGCAATGCCCAAATTGTTGAGGGGAAAAGTTTCTCCACTGCGATCGCCGATTTCCCGTGAAATTACTAAAGACTGTTCGTAAAAGTCGATCGCCTCCTTGTATTGCTCTAGGAAATCGTAAACTAAGCCCAAATGGCAGAGAACAGAAGCTTCTCGTTCGCGATCGCCGATTTCTTGTGAAATTACTAAAGACTGTTCGTGACAGTCGATCGCCTGATCGTATTGGTCTAGGAAATTGTAAGTGGTACCCAAATTGCAGAGGAAAGCAGCTTCTAGCACGCGATCGCCGATTTCCCGTACAATCACTAAAGACTGTTCGTAAAAGTCGATCACCCGATGGGACTGCCCTAGGGATCTGTAAGCATTGGCCAAACCGAGGAGGGAATAAGTTTCTGCTTTGCGATCGCCGATTTCCCGTTTAATCACTAAAGACTTTTCGTGACAGTCGATCGCCCGCTCGTACTGCTCTAGGGAATTGTAAGCATTGGCCAAAGCGAGGAGGGAATAAGTTTCTGCTTTGCGATCGCCGATTTCCCGTCTAATTACTAAAGACTGTGAGTGAAAGTCGATCGCCCGATCGTACTCTCCTAGCGAATTGTAAGCATTTCCAAAATTGTGGAGGGAATTAGCTTCTCCTTGGCGATCGCCGATTTCCCGATAGATAGTTAATGCCTGTTCGTAAGACTGTAAAGCTTCTCGATATTGACTGATTTGAGACTGTTGATTCCCTTGAGTCTTCAGTCTATCTGCTTCCGCTTTCAGTGCAATTACCGCTAAAAATTCGCTATCCACCTTACGAAGTATCCCCGTCCAATTCTTCAACCGATTAGCGTTATCTAGTTCGCCAAATTCCCTAAGATTATCTGCCTCTTCTAGCATTGCCGCCACCAAGCCACCATCCAGCAAATCCGGGTGACTTTTCAATACCTCCGCTTCTTCGTCGCTTTTACAGGTTAACAGTTGATTAATCAGGTTGAGATAGGCTTGTTGGCGATCTGAGTTCATGGGGGAGTTATGGGAAGGTTGAAGGGTGAAGGCAGAAGGCTGAATTAAATTGCAATAGATTTATTATAGATTGAACTCATCTGTTTGGCGGCGGTTCTTTCGGGCGATCTGTTTGTCCGCAAGTCCAACCGACGCGATTCGTTTGTCCCGAAGTCCGCCGGGGATTTAAATCCCCGTCTCATAGCGAAAGTCGGTTGAAAACCGACTGGGGAGATATGGCAATAATTGTTGAAAATTGTGTTTTTCAGTTTTCTTTCAGAGGACTTTTGCTATGAGACGGGGGTTTTCAACCCCCGGCGGATCTGTGGGTAAGCGAGAAGATTTTGGACGCGGGCGAATGTGGTAAATTATCGCGGATGTGCGATCGACCTTTTTGGGGAAATGGGGAAAAGGGCGATCGCAATTCTCTCGTTTGTCCCGAAATCCGCCGGGGATTTAAATCCCCGTCTCATAGCGCAAGTCGGTTAAAAACCGACTGGGGAGATATGGCAATGGTTGTTGAAAATTGTGTTTTTCAGTTTTCTTTCAGAGGACTTTTGCTATGAGACGGGGGTTTCTAACCCCCGGCGGATCTGTGGGTAAGCGAGAGGATGAAAGGGCGCGGGCGAGTGTGGTAAATTATTGCAGATGTGCGATCGACCTTTTTGGGGAAATGGGGAAAAGGGCGATCGCAATTCTGTCGTTTGTCCCCAAGTCCGCCGGGGAATCAATTCCCCGTCGAGAGAGCAAAAGTCGGTTGAAAACCGACTGGGGAGATATGACAATGGTTGTTGAAAATTGTGTTTTTCAGTCCTCTTTGAGAGGACTTACGCTATGAGACGGGGGTTTCTAACCCCCGGCGGATCTGTGGGTAAGCGAGGGGATTTGGGGCGCGGGCGATCGCAACTCTCTCGCTGCGTGGCGAGAAACCGGGTTTCTGCGACAAATCTCGGTCGATCGCGAGAAATATCGAAAGAAACCCGGTTTCACCAGATTATTGTGCACCAAGACTTTGTAGGTGGCGAGAAACCGGGTTTCTGCGACAAATCTCGGTTGAGTACGAGAAATATCGGAAGAAACCCGGTTTCACCAGATTAGCTGAGTGGCGAGAAACCGGGTTTCTGTGACAATTTTTGGTTGAGTACGAGAGATATCCGAAGAAACCCGGTTTCTGAGATTTGGGTGCGTCCAAGAAATTTTTTAGATAAATCCGGCTTTGTTTTGATTAAAACTCAGAATATCTCCCGATTAACAATCGGGAGAATATCAAAACTACTCCACAATCCAAGGACTCAAACAAGGAGTCCAACCACTCAATTCTTCAGCTTTGAACCAGAGGCTAATTTCCTGGTTCGCAGTTTCCACAGCATCAGAACCGTGAATGATATTGCGGCCGACATTCACAGCAAAATCGCCGCGAATTGTTCCCGGTTCAGAATTCAGAGGATTTGTTGCGCCAATCATCTTTCTCGCCGAAGCCACAACGCCGTCACCTTCCCACACCATCGCCACCATCGGCCCGGAAGTGATGAAGTCTACCAGTCCCGCAAAAAACGGTCTTTCTTTGTGGACGCCGTAATGCTGTTCGGCTAGTTCGCGACTCGCCGTGATTAGCTTCATCCCAACTAGGGTAAAGCCCTTGGCTTCAAAACGACCGATAATTTCGCCGACGAGTCCGCGCTGTACGCCGTCGGGCTTAATCGCTAAAAAAGTCCGTTCCAAGATTAACTCCTATTGTTTTCTTAACCGATCCAAAAGACAGAGTAGCTCACAATGCACCCAAAGGCAATTCTGGGAATAGAAAATTGTGATTTTACACAGAAGTGTCCGAAGAGAGGAACGAAGCAATCTTAGTCTTGGCGATTGCTTCGTTCCTCTCTTCGGACGACCAATATGAACTTATGCAGAACCTTTATCTTGCAGGTTTGCACACCGCACCTTACCACTACTTATCGCGCGTCAAACCACGTTTTGCGCAAGTTCTGATATTATAATTTACCCAATATGATGCAAATCACATTTTATTGTGACGGCAAACACGCTTAGCTACGATCTAAAATACAAATATGTATGATCCGAAACACAATTATTTAGGCTCACAAACATAGATAATTAACGGAGGTATCAACATTATCTTGAGAGCAGCCACTCAGGGAAAAAAGCTATGAAAGAGATGGTAGCATTCATTGAAAAAAAAAAGCAAGAATTTGCCAAATTGCCGTTATTTGAATTTCTAGCTAATAAACACATTCACCCGAATCAACGACTAATTTTTGCACCTGTACTCGCTCCTGTGGCTATGGGCTTGAGCGACTTAAATAAGTACGTCCTCCGAGAATCTTCCAGCAATAACAAGGTTCAGGAACTGATTAACAAATATACTTACAAAGAGAACTACTACTGGCAGGGATATCTGCAACATCTAGAGACATTGGGCTTTAACCAATTAATGAGTTACGGCGACTTCAGACTGCTTTGGGGTGAAGAAACTAAAAAAACTCGATCGCTCTGTTCAGTTCTCGAACGCTATGCTTGGAAAGCCTCTCCCATTCAGAAACTGGTGTTAGCGGAAGCCTTGGAAGGAACCGCCACAGTTTTTTTTGAGGCGGCGCTAGAAGTGGTAATGGAATTACATAAAATTACCCAAAAAGAATATGTTTATTTTGGAGGAGGTTATGTGGGTTTGGAAAATCATCACATTTTAAACACACCGGAGATGTTGCAAGTTTTAGCAGAGATAGAACTTACTGATTCCGAACGCCAAGCAGCTTTAGAATTAGCACAAAATGTATTTGAACTGTTTACAGAAGCGATGAACGAGCTGTTCGGACACAGCACAACAAATTCTTGCAATACTGTGCTGCAAGCATCCTCGATTTCTGCGTTCGATCGCGCTTTCGACTGTTTGGACGTTTGTTAAGTTAAACAATCACTAAGTTATCTCGGTGTACCGCCGTTTCTACGCCTGCATAACCTAAAATCTCAGCAATTTTATCTGACTTGCAGCCCTGGATTTGTCTCAATTCTAAACTGCTATAATTCACAAGTCCCCTCGCAATTTGTTGGCCTTCTGTATCGCACAACTGCACCGAATCATCAGCTTGAAATTCTCCTTCTACTCCTGAAATACCTGCCGCTAACAGCGATTTGCCGCCGTGGGAAATTGCTTTGACAGCACCCGCATCTAAATACAGTTTTCCAGCAGGAATTAGCACGTTGGCGATCCAGTGTTTGCGAGCGTTGACAGGGCGCGGTTGCGGCTCGAATTGAGTGCCGATCGACTCTCCGTTAAGTATTTTCTCGATATTACCAGGAAAGCAGCCGTTAGTGATGACTGTCCGCACTCCCGATGCTGTGGCGATTCTCGCCGCTTCAATTTTTGTTACCATTCCGCCGGTTCCCCAACCGCTGCGGGAATCTCCTGTTTGCACCTGAAATTCTGTGAGCTGTGCCATACTTTGGACTAGGGCGATCGGCTGCGCGTCGGGATTGCTGCGCGGATCTGCGGAATACAGCCGATCGACATCCGTGAGCACAAACAACCAATCTGCTTCTACCAAACTCGCCACCAGCGCCGAAAGCGTGTCGTTATCGCCAAATTTGAGCTCGTCTACCGCTACAGTATCGTTCTCGTTGACGATCGGAATTACGCCCAACCTCAGCAGTTGCTGAAACGTATTGTAAGCGTTAACATAACCGTTGCGCTGCACTAAATCGCCCCTGGTGAGCAATACTTGGGCGATCGGCTGTTGTAGAGTAGTGAACAAGTCATCGTACACGCGCATCAGCCGCCCTTGTCCCACGGCCGCCACAGCCTGCTTCAGAGCGATATTTCGCGGGCGTTCCGTCAAACCCAAGCGCGCGCAGCCCACCCCAACCGCACCGGAAGAAACCAACACTACTCGATGTCCTTGCTGCCGCAAATCGGCTAAAATTTCGACTAATGCAGCAATGGTTGACAGAGCTAAGTTTCCTGTAGTCGATCGAGTCAGGGTCGAAGTTCCTATTTTAACAACAATAGTTTTAGTCTGCTGTCTGTTGACTGTTGACTGTTGACTGTTGACTGTTGACTGTTGACTGTTGACTGTTGACTGTTGACTGTTGTCTGTTGCCATTAGTTACCAATTCCTAATTCCCAATTACCAATTACCAATTCCCTGCGCGGGCCTTCTTCCCTGTTTGGCCCATGCCCATTTTTAATCTTTAATTTTAAGACTTGCTCCCAAAGCTTGAGACACCCAAACTTCAAAAGAACGCACCGGATACTTGCGAAGCGCATATCCAGCATCAACCATTGGCTCGACTAAAATAGTAAACATACCCAAACGATTGCCGGCCAAAACATCAGTAAAAAGTCGATCGCCCACCATCGCCACCTGTTCCACCGGCAAATTCATCGCCGTCACGGCTTTGCGCAACTTGCGGCGCGACGGCTTAGCAGCACCAGTGATGTAAGGTAGATTCAAAGACTCAGCAATTCGACCGATCCGAGTCTGACTTAAATTATTGCTCGCCAACCACAGCGATACTACCGGTTTAATTTCTTCCACCCACAGGCTGAGTTCGGGAGAAGCATTGATTGCCGTAATGGGAACGAGAGTTTCGTCCACATCCAAAACTAATCCTTTAATATGATATTTCTCAAGAATATCGGCCGTTAAATTTACGACCGAATCGCCTAGAACTAAGTCAGGCTGTAGTAGTTTACCCCAAGTCATAATGATTTTATATTTGAGATTTTAGATTTTAGAGTCAGCAATAATAAATGGCAATTTTAACATTGAAAAAGTAAAAAATCAAAAGTGAATTATTCGGGCTTTTGCTTTGTAACTTTTGACTTTTTACTTATGTATTAGTCATTGCCAATCTATTGACCCGATCGCACTTTCTGGTCAACTTGAGCCACAGCAGCATCGTGTTCCGCCTGAGTGCGGCTGAAAATGTGAGTGCCGTCGTATCGAGCCATAAAATACAGGTAATCGGTCTTTTCAGGAGCCAGAGTCGCTTCCAGACTTGCTATTCCCGGAGATGCGATCGGAGTAGGGGGCAGCCCTACATTCACATAAGTATTGTAGGGAGAAGGCGTTTCCACCTGCTTAAAAGTCAGAGGTTTCTCCTTGGTTTGTCTGATGCCGAGGGCGTATTCAACCGTCGGATCGGAGCCTAACTTCATGCCCTTATTCAAGCGGCTCGCAAACACCCCAGCAATGCGATGGCGCTCCGCAGCAACCACAGCTTCTTTTTCCACAATACTCGCCAGCGTCACCCACTCTTTCAAAGAAAGCTTAGTATTGTTCTGATTTTTTTGATACACGGGCAAAGCCAGTCGCTCGAAACGGTCGAGCATTTGTTTGATGACAGCTTCCGGGCTAACTGCATCGCCGTCTAGCTGATAAGTATCCGGGTACAAAAACCCTTCCAAATGAGGCAAGCCGCTCGGCAGCCAAGGGTACTGAGCGTAGGGAACTTGACTCGCCGCCGCCATAAAATCCTTAGCCGGAAAAAAACCTTGCGCTTCAAAATAAGCGCTCATTTGTTGCAGCGACCACCCTTCTGGAATCGTGAAACTCTGCTGTACGACTTCACCCTTCCAGATTTTGTCAGCAACCGCACTCAGAGGTTCAGTCGGCGACAGTTGGTAAGTTCCGGCTTTAAAACCTCCGTCGCGGTTTTGCAGGGTCAGCCAGCGGGCCCACATATTCCACGCTCCTGCCGATCGAATTAAGCCCGCCGCTTCCAAATCCTGCCCGATTTTTTGACTGGAAGTACCGGGGGGAATTTGGATAGAAACCGCAGCATCCTGTCCCGGGGAATTTGAAGTTTCAGCTACTTTAGGCGGCGCCGAAGCCCAGCTCCACCAAGCCCAGCCCTGCCATGCGCCAACTCCCCAAATTGCCGGCAGCAACGCCAGATAAAACAACCATTTAGAGACTTGCCGAGGAGCTTTTCGGCTCTCGCGCGCGCTGCTTTTTGTCAGTTGTTCTTTGTTCATAGTCCGTTGTCCTCGATCAGCGACGGTTAACTAACGACTAATGATTGATGATCTGCAATTAATGACCAAAAAGTTACGGATACCAGCCTTTTTCAAGACCCGATTCAACAGTCATAGCTGACAGGGCAGAAGGTGGCATCTCGAAAAAGTTCGATCGACCGAGCAGTTGACTTTTTTATAAAATAGTCAAATATTCTGCTTTTTGCCTCATGCCTTCTGCCTGCAATTAATATTTAATCAAGCTCGTCAAAAAACTGGTCTTCCAGCATGGGCAACATCGGTTCTAGCCTTTGGAACTCTTCTTCCGAGAGCAATTCGGGCTTGCCGTCCTCATTCATTCTCGCCAAGATAAAGAACGGATCGAGAGGCGTATAAATGGCATATTCCTGTTCTTCGTGATAGAAGCTGGTCAACCACATCAGTTCCTCGAACTCCGACTCCTCATCGGGATCGGCATCAGGCTCCAAATCCTCGTCGGGAAATTCCGGCAATTCGCCAACCACAGTCAGCGTCACCGCCGTGCGCCGGAGCGTCAAGTTCTGCTCTTGCAGGACAACTCTAGCAGTATCAAAAATTTTGTCAATTTCCGTCTCGTCTTCTACAGGAATTGCTGCTTCGTCGGTATCGTCTCCCTGCCAAGTAAAAATTTCTACGGGAGAGTCGATCGGCAGCAGCAAAGCGTATTCTTGACCTTCTAGGTTCATCGAATATTCTATGTTGCAAGTTAGCGATCGCCCAAGTTCATCCGTCAGGGTGACGGACATTTCGTGGGAATTACCATTCTCTTTGCGGTATGGGGATGAGGACATCGCGTGTATCTTATTTTCCGTCAATAATTCACGAACGTTTGCTTGACAATTGGGGATTTTCGTGGCGATATTCTGACCGATCGGGCGATCGCCAGTCCACAAACTTAAACCGCGAGACTCGCGGCATTTTCCACAGGCGAGGAGTGCAGCGTTTAAATCTCAGTCGAGTTCGCAAGCGACACTGAGGACAAATCACAATTGTGTGCTGCTTTAATACCGAGGGTACAGCGGAATTTTATCCAGTGCGTCAACGGTTACAGGTGTGCGCAGCAAACTTGCACAACTAGGATATCACGCCTCTGTTACAACCTATCGGGATTGGGAATTGCACCGATCTTTTGCCGGCGATCGTCCAGCCACTGCTGCAAAATCAAGGCCGCTGCTTTGCGATCGATCAAACCCTTATTGCGCGACGGGGACATACCTTGAGCTTGGATCAGTTCCTCTGCGCCAACAGAAGTCAGGCGCTCGTCGGCGTATTCTAGGGGGAGTTCTAAGGCGGTGGCGATGCGAGTGGCGTATTTCTGGACTTTTCGGGCTTGAGCGCCCACTTCTCCGTTGAGGGAGTAGGGCAGGCCAGCCACCAAAATTTGCACTCTCCGCTCTTGTACGAGCCCTCTGAGATAAGCTACATCTCGATCGAAGGACGATCGCACCAGAGTAGCAATCCCCGTAGCGATTAAACCTGTGCCGTCACACCCGGCGATGCCGACTCGTTTGTTGCCGATATCTAATCCGAGGGCGGAAATCCATAATTTTTCGTTGGACATCAATCAATCTATTTTAGATTTTAGATTTTAGATTTTAGATTTACTTCTTTCTTACTGGAATATTTTTTTTTACGAACCGCGAAGACACGAATAACGTGAAGGAAGAAGGGAATAACTTGAGTTTTTTCGGTTTGTAGTGAGGACTTTAGTCCTCTCTTTGATGCGGACTAAAGTCCTCACTACAAACCGTTAATTGAGCGGACATCGTATCAGGAATTAAGTCCTACTCTTGGGCGTCGCCGTCTTGAGGCAACTCCGGCAAATAAGGAGGCAAAATGCTGCTGGCATCTGTTGCTTCTGATTCGGAATTCTGGCTGTTCAAAGGGTTAATTTGATTAGCTTGATTTTTTCCTGAGTCCAAGAAAAAGGGCTTAATCTCAGACGACACGGGCCCTGCTGCTGCTTCCCCAGCCATCTGGCCGAGCCAGGACATCCTGCCCGGTACGGGTTTGCGAGTTGGCTGGAAGCTCTGCAACACTTCTGATAGCTGGAGTCCTTCGAGGGAGACTAACTTGGACTCGCGCAATTTGTGCCATACCGATCGAGACATCAGCAAACTGTGTTCCAGACGCGCGGCTCCAAATTGCTCTAAATAAGCTTCGCGTTCGGGCTGGTAGTCGGCGGAAGCCAGTTGCAGGCTTTGAACTGGGAAATCTTGAACGAGGCGCGCCATCTGGGACAGCAGTTCTGGATACAGCCAAGTGTAGGCCGGGTGTACCGTCAACTGGGCGACGTGCGGCTGTTGGCCGTTGCGGGATAGCTGTACCTGAAAATAGCCGATCGCGGCTTTGCGCTGCGGTTCAAATACGTAAGCGCTAACTACCTCTGTTTTGCCCAGCCACTGTCTGACGCCTTCGACTAAAGCGCCGAAAAAACTGGTTTTGAAGTCTTGAATGTGCCGGTCGAATACTTGACGTACCAGCGGCGGCATAGACGCGGTATCGAGTTGATACAGCAATTGAGCGTCGGCGTTGCTTACCGGCAGCAGGTTGGGCAAATCTGGCGTCGCGGAGGCCATTTCTTGCAGGCGTTCTGGGGCGATCGTCCAGTAAGTCATCTGGGCCAACGGCTGAAACCCGTTCTGACGGTACAAAGCCAGGGAAGTTTTATCGCCGACATTCACCTCCAGCAGCCACGTCCGCGCCTCCCAGACTGCCTCAAAGCAGTACCGCAGCAGCATCGAACCAATGCCTTTGCTGCGGGCTTCCGGGTCTACTCCGATGCGATCGATCCGCCAAGTGCTGCGGGTGCGGTTGAAAGGAGAAATCTGAATTATGCCCTTAACAGTCCCCTCTTCTTCGGCAACATGGGCCCGGAACAGGGACTGGCAAGGGTTGGGAAACAAGCTAAAAATCTTTAGCAGTCCGTACCAGCGGCGAATCTGCTGCAACTTTCTACCCAGTACCAAGTCGCAGCTTGCGCCCTTGCGTTTTTCTGGCTCGTCGGCTGTTTCGGCGCACAGTTGTTCCATCGCCTCGATGTCGCGGTACTGAAACGGGCGAATTACAACCTGGTTTTGGTTTTGAGAGGTAAATGAAGTCATATAGAAATTCTCAAGTGAGTGAGGTATAAATTGGTAATTGGTAATTGGTAATTGGTAATTGGTAATTGGTAATTTTTTGGCTAGTCCCTCACGAAAGTTGAGAACCGTAATAGCACAAAACTGGACAAGAAAACTTAAAAAATCCAATATTTTTAAGAAAGGGGAAGAGTTAGGGAAGTTTTGAGTTCAAAACTTAGAACTTTTAATTCTTCTCCCTTTCTTAGTCGAGCGAAAATTAAAAATTTCAAATCATCTTGTTTAATTTTTAATTTTCAGTCTTCAACTCAAGATTTCTGTGGCAGAGGTCGAATTAAAACGACCGGTGTTCGCTCGTCAGCATTCCCGGCGGGGTTGCTGCGCAAGGCTTGCTCTAAAAATGTTACCGATAAATCGGAGGTCGCTGCTAATATCTTAACTGCTTTCAAGTCATTAGCGTCTACGATCGCCGCCGCAAGTCCGGTTTCTCGTTGAATTTCCTCTACAACTTGCTGGGGATTGTCCGGGCCGAGGACAATAAATTGGTCGAAGGGAGGCAAAGTCCCGGTAACGTCGTCAATCAGCCTTGCTTGTTCCCCTGCTAGTTGGTAAAAGACTCCCGGTTTACCGAATATTTTAGCTACAGCGCCGATCGCAAATGCTGCAACTACGCGGATGGGCCCAACTACATCCACCAATGTCTGCATTCCGCAAGCCGTGGCCAAACTCGACGTGGGCAAGAAAAACAAGCACACTCGCTTCGCCGCCCATCCGGGTTTGACTTCGCTGGGATGGCGGTAGCGTCCCTGCATCAAGGCTAGGGGAGTTTCTGCGAGGGCGACAATATCCCCTTGGAGGGCGCGCGGCAGCACGTAACGCTTGACAATTTCGACGGGATTGTCGAGTTCGGCGAGTATGTGGGTGCGAATTGGGAAGACTTCTGCAACGCCGACATTGCGGGCGACGGGTGCGGTGTCCGAGTTGGGAAATTGCAGCGGGACTACTACGTTGCGGACTTTGGGGATGCGCCCGCCAGGGCCGTAGGTGATGTAATGTATTTGCACCCAAGCTGACTGCAATTTGTTTAAATCTTGCCCTTGAATGTCTACCGAAACTTTAATTTTTGTGGTTTTTTGGGCTTTAACAATATAGCCGAACCAGTAATCGTCCGATCGGGCTTTTGCGTCTTTGTGACAAGGAATCACTTTTGTCTGGGAAGTAACGCCATCCAAACTTCCGTCTGATAGCAGTTTCACCTGTGCCTGCACGGACGGCAACATAATCTCGAACCGCTGTGTCAGGTTGCGGAATTCCATTTCGCCAACCAAAAGATAGCGGTTGGGTTCGTTTATGGCTAAGTGCCATTCTCCGGCTGTAAGTTCTAGTTTATTTGCACTCCCAGTCCGGCGATAGTTCAACTCTAGGCCCAATCCGCCCAATGCTAGCAGCGAACCGGCTGCTGCGATTCCTGTTGCTAAAGTGTCAATCACTCAAATCACCGCCAATAATATTTTGTGTTTACTGTAGTCGATCTCGGGTACTTCGAGATCCGATCCGGCAGTAATTGGATTTGCTGGGAAAACTTGGGGGGGGATGCCAGTTAGTATATTTTTCTGTCAGCGGTTTGGATGTTGGCGGGCTGTGGGGATGGGCATTCGTGTCAACCGCCGTCTTATTTTGAGTTAAAATGTAGAATATCAAATTACCTCGTCTCGCGATGCCAGCTAAAGATATCTACCATGATGCAGTCAAGCAAGCGCTGATTAAAGATGGCTGGCTGATAGTTACTGAAAACTAGGTGCTGGAATATGGCGGGGATAAACTCTATCCAGATATTGCGGCCGAAAAGTCGATCGCAGCAGAATTGCAGGGACGAAAAATTATTGTTGAGGTGAAGAGTTTTTTAGGGCGATCTTTCATGAACGATCTAGAAGGCGCTGTTGGACAGTATATCATTTACCGCAATATCTTACAAGCCCAGCAATCCGAGTATGAGTTGTATTTGGCCATAGCCAACACAGTTTATAACGGTGGCTTTCAGAAGAAAATTGCCCAATTAATTGTTGAAACTAATCGAGTAAAATTGCTAGTTTTTGACCCTGAAGTGGAGGTAGTTGAGCGATGGAAAAATTAGAGTATTATCGTCATGTGATTCGGAAAGTTTTAACCGAGTATTATGAGTTGGGGGCAAAATCCACCAATTCAACGCTAGAAAGTGCGCTGATTTTTGACGAAAGGCACGACCATTATTTATTGGTAGTAATGGGTTGGGAGGGACAAGAACGGATTAAGGGAAATACTATTCACGTGCGATTGCGGGATGGCAAAATTTGGATTGAGGAGGATTGGACAGAAGATGGGGTGGTGACAGATTTTTTGCACGCTGCGGTGCCGCGGGAAGATATTGTATTGGCGTTTCATCCACCGCATCTACGGCAATATACGGAGTTTGCGATCGCTTAATCGCTTAATTGTGCGATCGCCAATCTAACCATCTCACCTAATTCGTTTAAAATCTAGATAAAAAGCAGTGATTAGCCCTATGACACTAGCCATCACCCCAACCAAGCAGTATATCGAACAACGCAACGGAGGGTATTGGATTGAAGGAACTCGCATTTCCCTCGATTCAGTCGTTTATTCCTTCTTGAATGGAGAAGCCCCCGAAAGTATTGCCCAAAATTTTCCGCTGCTTTCCCTAGAACAGGTTTATGGTGCGATCGCCTTTTATCTTGCCAACCGAGAAATCGTGGATGGGTACTTAGAAGAAGGTGAAGCAGAATTTAAGCAATTGCAACAGTCTTTGAGACAAAAAACTCCACTTCTGTATCAACAATTGATAACTGCTCAAACTCGGAAACAAGCCGCATTATGACGAAAACTCGATTAAAAATTTGCGCTATCGTATTTGTAGAAATCGCCACTATAGCTATCTTCGCTCCACAACTAACTAAGAGTGCCAGCGCTCAATCCATCACAGATAAAAGCTGCGTTGCCGATATTGTAGGTGAAGATGTTGGCTCACAAGTTAACATCAGGTCTGGTGCAGGAAGCATTTTTAGCGTTGTAGGCACTGTATCGGTGGGAAATCTAGTGATTGTCGCCAATGACGACCAAAATACAAGTCGTGTCGTATCTCCTCTTAGCCGTAAAGATAGCGAAGGAAATGTCTGGTATTTGACGACAAGATTGAGAGCAAGTGAGTACAAAGGTTGGATCAAAGCAGACTTTTTGAGATTAAGATGTCCTAATCCCTAGGTGTGGCGATAAAAAAGAGGAAGCACTCTGGACGCACCCTCTCTTTTATTGTACTTTAAATATGCGATCGCCCAAAAACACTCGATCGCACTTATCTGAGTCTATTTACTTAAGTATTCGCAGCCCACAATTAAGTATCAATTCGGCCAACCCCTACGAGAATCCCCAGAGATAGAATTTTTTAGTCGAGATATCGGCAAGGACACGGCTTGACCTAAGTCTAAAGCTGTCTTGTCTTGATTCAATTGACAACAGCAATAGAGGTGCGGTTGTGCGTGCAAGATATTAAATTCATTGGGCCAAATATGGGCTTAAATCATTTTTGGGTTAATATCGATACATAAACACAAATTAGGAGCTTCCAACACAAGGGCGATCGCCAGATAAATATTTATTAAAAAAATAAGTCGCCTAAGTGTAGTCAAGCAAAAATGCTGGCCGCCGACCTACTTTCTTAACTTCCGGTTTTGTGGATAATCCTGAAAGCGGAGCTACAAATCACAGAAATACAATAATAGTGTTTTTAGGCTCCTATTGTGATACCATTTTCTAAAAAAAATGCAACAGTAGGCAAACTCAAAAGCCGGAGCTTCATAAGTCATTCCCAAATCTAAAATCTAAAATCTAAAATCTAAAATCCTATGAATTGCTATGTCATCATCCCAGCCTTCAATCCTCAAGAAACTGATTGGTAATGCACCCCTGCGAACCGTTTTGATTGTTCCCTTCGTGCTACAAATTATCGGTGCAGTCGGCATTGTTGGCTACTTATCCTTCCGCAACGGACAGAAAGCAGTCAATGATTTGGCATCTCAACTCCAAACTGAAGTGAGCAGCCGCATTACCCAGCATCTAGACAGCCAACTCAACACAGCGCGTCACCTGGCAGAAATCAACGGCGATGCTGTCGATCTCGGATTGCTAGACTACCACAATTCAAAACAGCTCGGACAGTTTTTCTGGCAGCAGTTGCAACAGTACAATGTCGGCTATATTGGCTTTGCTTTTACATCGGGTGATTTTGCAGGCGCTGGGCGTTTTTTTGAGGACAATCGCGTCACAGTAGATGAAGTTTCTCAGGCACGCAACGCCAACCATCATTGGTATATTTTTAACACTGATAAAGAGGGAAATCGCACAACTCTTGCTATTGATAATGGACTATACATTGCCAAAGAAGAAGGGTGGTACGTGCAGACAGCTCTAGCAGGAAAACCCACATGGAGCCTTTATCAGTGGCAGTCTCCACCTTACACGCTTTCTGTTTCGGCAAACCGACCCGTATACACTAAAAATAGACAATTAATCGGCGTAATTGGAGTTGACCAACGGCTCACACAAATTAGCGATTTCTTGCGTCAGTTAAACGTGAGCCGTTCCGGTAGAATCTTCATCATCGAACGCAGCGGGCTGATTGTTGCGTCCTCCAGTTTAGAGAAACCTTTCACAATTGTCAGCGAAAAAGCGCAGCGACTACCAGCTATTAACAGCAGCGATTTGTTAATTGCTAATACTGCTCAGTACCTGAAGAATCGCTTTGAGAATTTTAACAAAATTAAACAAAGTCAGCAGATTGAGTTTATGTGGAAAGGCCAGCGTCAGTTTGTGCAAGTTTTACCCTGGAAAGACGAGTGGGGATTGGATTGGTTGGTAGTTGTGGCGGTTCCTGAATCGGATTTTATGGGGCAAATTAATGCCAATACTCGAACCACGATTCTATTTTGTATCGGCGCTTTAATTGTGGCGACGGTTGTTGGTTTTTATACTTCCCGCCTGATTGCTGGGCCGATCGCACAATTGAGCAAAGCATCACAGGAGTTCGCCTCCGGGAAATTCGATCGCACTCTGGAAGTCTCCGGGAAAAATGAACTGGGCGTGCTTTCGGAATCCTTCAACGACATGGCGCAGCAACTGCGCGACTCTTTTACAGCCCTAGAAAAAACCAACGTCGAACTCGAACAGCGCGTCGAAGAACGCACCCTAGAACTCAAAATAGCAAAAGAAATGGCAGACGGCGCCAACCGCGCCAAAAGCGAATTTTTGGCTAACATGAGCCACGAATTGCGGACTCCCCTCAACGGGATTTTAGGATACGCGCAAATTCTCCAGCGCAGCGAACCGATGACGCAAAAAGGGCGGGGCGGCGTTGATATCATCTATCAGTGCGGTTCGCACCTGCTAACGCTGATTAATGATGTGTTGGATTTGTCGAAAATCGAAGCCCGGAAACTCGAACTGCATCCCGCCGCCTTTCACCTGCCTTCATTCATCCAAGGTGTTGCCGAAATCTGCATGATTCGCGCCCAGGAAAAAGCAATTTCCTTTGATTTGCAGATTGATTCGCAACTCCCGACAGGGGTTTGCGGTGATGAGAAACGTTTGCGCCAAGTGCTGCTAAATTTGCTGGGGAATGCGGTTAAGTTTACGGAAAAAGGCGGAGTTATTTTTCAGGTAGATGTGATAAAAAATACTAAGTTTTCCGCTCTAAGTTCTCAGTTAGATAATTCAAGTCAAAACTTATATAAAATTCGCTTCCGAGTCGAAGATACAGGCCCGGGAATGACACCACAACAAGTTAAGAAGATATTCTTGCCTTTTGAGCAAGTAGGTGATGTGAAAAAGCAATCGGAAGGCACTGGATTGGGACTTGCGATCAGTCAAAAGATTGTGGGGTTGATGCAGAGTGAAATTCTCATAGAAAGCCGTGCAGGGGTTGGCAGTATTTTTTCCTTTGAAGTGTCACTCCCGGAGGCCCTAAATTGGGCTGATAGTTCTAGAATGGTGGAACAAGGGGCTGTTTTGGGCTACTTGGGCGAAAAACGCAAAATTTTGATAGTGGATGACAGGTGGGAAAATCGGGCTGTGTTGGTGAACTTGCTGGAACCGATCGGCTTTAAGATCGTTGAAGCGGCTGACGGTAAGGAAGGACTCGAGATCGCTTTAGCCACCGCACCCGATTTAATCCTCACCGATTTAGCAATGCCGGTGATGGACGGGTTTGAGTTGTTGCGCCAAATCCGGGTTCATCCTCAATTGCGTGAGGCGATCGTGCTAGTGTCGTCTGCAAGCGTGTTTGAGATCGATCGCCAAAAGAGCCTGGATGCAGGTGGAAGTGATTTTTTGCCGAAACCGGTGCAAGCAGATTTGTTGCTGGGGTTAATTCAAAAATATTTGCAACTGGATTGGGTGTATGACGACACAGTGGATGCGGGCACAAAAGCGCAAAATGCGATGCCAAACGAAATGCAGATTCCGGCGATCGAGATTTTGCATTTGTTAAACGAACAAGCTCAAGCTGGCGATTTGGACGCAGTAATCGAGATGGCCCAAGAGATTCAAACAGCCAACCCAGAACACGGGATTTTTGCTAAAAAAATACTGGTTTTGGCAGAAGGATTTCAGGTCAAAGAACTGCAAGCATTGATTGAGGAGCATTTCTCACAAGCGTAAGGAAAAAATCTCATGGTTGAGTCAGATAAAAAATTTATTTTGATTGTGGATGACTGTTCCACCAATTTGTCTGTGCTGTCCCAGGCATTAAAAACAGCAGGCTACAAAGTGCGAGTTGCAGCGGACGGGGAATCGGCGCTGGCGATGCTGGAAAAATGTGCGATAAATCCCGCAAAAAACCCTTTCCCAGAACTAATATTGCTAGACGTGCAAATGCCGGGAATCGACGGCTTTGAAACCTGTCGCAGAATTAAAGCGAACGGGGCGACAAAGACAATTCCAGTCATTTTTATGACCGCCTTAGCAGATGCCGAAAGCAAGATCAAAGGCTTGTCGTTAGGTGCAGTGGATTACATCACCAAACCCTTTGAACAAGACGAAGTAATTGCCAGAGTTAACATTCACTGGCGGCTCAAACAGTTAACCGACAATCTGGAACAGCAAGTTACAGAACGCACCAGGGCTTTGCAACAAGCCCAAGTACAAGTAGTGCAGCAAGAAAAACTATCCGCCTTGGGACAACTCGTTGCCGGAGTCGCCCATGAAATTAACAACCCGCTGAGTTTTATGGTCAGCAACATTGCGCCAGCTAAGGAATATCTGGCTGAGATGGCAGAAGTTCTTAGCCTCTATAAAAAACACTACCCTGAACCTGCATCAGATATCGCTATCTTGATTGACGACATAGATTTGGAGTTTGTGATCGAGGATTTTTCTCACCTCTTGGATTCAATGCAAGTAGGCACTGAACGCATTAAAGATATTTCGCTGTCGCTGCGTAATTTTGCCCGTTCGGATGGAGATACTGCTAGTGCGATCGACCTGCACGAAACTTTAGATAGTACGCTGTTGCTGTTAAAACACCGACTTAAGGCTCAAGGAACTCGCCCGGCCATTGCAGTAACCCAAAACTATGGAGAATTGCCCCCGATAAAATGCTATCCAGGCCCGATGAACCAAGTGTTTATGAATTTGTTGGCAAATGCGATCGATGCTGTGGAAGAGGCTTGGGAAAAAGACCAGCGTTCGCTGATAATTACTATTAGCACGGAAGTTTGGCGCGAAAGTGCGATCGTCCGAATTGCCGATAACGGGTTGGGAATGACCGAGGAGATTCAAGAACATTTGTTTGAACCTCTGTTTACCACAAAAGCGGTGGGTAAAGGAACTGGGCTGGGATTGTCGATCGCTCGGCAGATTGTGACGGATAAGCACTGCGGTAAATTGTTCTGCAAATCTACGGCCGGTGAGGGAACTGAATTTGCGATCGAACTTCCTATTTAATTTTATAGCAGAAGGAAGTTCGGCAACGGATTCGCTCGACGGATGTAACGGATGTAACGGATGTAACAGATTTCAGTCCCATGGAAGTCGGAAGAAGGAAGAAAGAAGAAGGAAAGCAATGGCAGAAGGAAGAAGGAAGAAGGAAGAAGGAAGAAGGAAGAAGGAAGAATGAAAGCAATGGTTTCAGCTATTAATAATATCCTAACTGTGTCGGCTTCAAATCAAATCCGATGATATCGGAATTGTAGCCTAGTGCGATCGTCCTCGCTCGCGATCGATCGCGAGAGTGCGAGGAATTATTCTCAATGGTTGCGAGGGGTTATTTTCAACGCGAGCGGGGACGATTGAACCATGAATTAATAGCTAATTTGCAAAGTCACAGAAGCTTCTACCTGCTCTTCTCCTCCCACCACGGGCGTTGCAACAGCAATATCACCAGCAGTGCGAGCAGCAAACTGGCGGTAAACAGGAGGGGGCGCGATCGCACCGTTGACTTGAATGCTGAGAATCTCTCCCCGCTTCAGGTTGAGCGCGCTCAAGACTGCATCCGCTTGCGATTGAGCGTCTTGAGTTGCTTTTTTGAGTGCTTGTTTTTGAGCTTGGGCGATCGCACTTGGGGCCGCTACAAAACTCACACCTTGAATTCGGGTTGCTCCGGCCCTCACCGCATCATCGAGCAAAGTGCCGGCAGATTGAGTATTGATGCGAAAACTGACGGTATTCGTAGCAGTATACCCTGTTAGGCGCTGCTGGTTGTTTTCGTAGCTGTAATTCGGGCTGAGGGTGATGCCAGTAGTTTCGAGTTTTTCTACTTGGCGCGATCGCAGCAACTCTACCACAGCGGACGATCGTCTCGCCGCTTCTTGCTGCACCTCGGCCGCCGTTTTCCCCTGCACTTCAACCCCCAAACGCACTAAAGTTTGAGTTGTCGGAATCGCTTCAACACCGCGCCCAGTAACCGTTAGCGTTCTGATCCGCTGTTCTTGAGCAGCCGCCGGATCTAATCCCGCGAAACTCACGAGAGTTAAGGTTAAACATAAAGCTGTTATCAGGTTGCGGAAATTAATGCGATCGCCCCGTTGTAAATTTAAATTCATAAACTCCATTCTCCTCACACAATAGATGGTATAATCTTATGCTGCAACGGAAATTTTCAGATGTCCCCACGGTTACACTTTTAGAAACTTAAATGGGGAATTGGGAATTGCGAATTGGGCATGGCGAATAGTTTTTTTCTTCCTTCTTCCTTCTTCCTTCTTCCTTCTTCCTTCTTCCTTCTGCTACATATGCAATCCTTAAAACAAGCTGCCCGCCAACTCAAAAAAGAGACTTACGCTGTTTATTTAGCCAGTACAGACCAGAGAGTACCTTGGTACGCGAGAGTTTTAGCAGGTGTAACAGTTGCCTATGCCTTTAGCCCGATCGACTTAATTCCCGACTTCATCCCAATTCTCGGCTACTTAGACGATTTAATAATTGTACCATTAGGAATTTGGCTGGTATTGAAGATGATTCCGCCACAGGTTTTAGCCGAGTGTCGGGAAAAAGCAGCCGCAGAAATAGAGCGAGGAAAACCGATAAATCGGGCAGCCGCCGCTGCAATCATTGCTATTTGGATAGGTTTGGGAATATTAGCGGCAATTGGGCTCAAACAAATATTTAAACGTTAGAATACCGGGCGGTTGAAACCGCGGCTATACAGACACTCACGCGACGGGAGCGGGTTGAAGAATAGGCGTTAAAAATTACGTTTTACGTAATTTTCTTTACACCGCTTGGAGTGGACATCGTTTGTATAGGATCGGTTTCAACCGCCGTCTGATATTCATGATATTATATTCTAGGGCGATCGCGCCTGACCTTAAAAAAAACTTGCCGTATCGCATACCAACTATTATTTATCCCTTAAAAAAATCCAACAACTAACTTTCCAACTATGACTCAAACTACCGACTTTCTCAGCCACCTCAACCCATCCCAGCGCCAAGCAGTCGCCCATTACAACGGGCCGCTGTTAGTAGTAGCGGGGGCTGGTTCCGGGAAAACGCGGGCTCTAACTTACCGCGTAGCTAATTTAGTTCGCACCCACCGAGTCGATCCTGAAAATATTCTGGCGGTGACATTTACGAATAAAGCCGCTAGGGAGATGAAAGAAAGAATTGAGAAATTGCTGGCGACTCAGCAAGCTGAAGCGGAATATGGCAAACCTTTGGCAGATTTGACGCCGGATGTACAAACGAGATTGCGATCGCAAATTTACCACAGAATTACCAAACAGATTTGGATGGGAACCTTTCACTCTCTGTGCGGCCGCATTCTGCGCTACGACATTGAGAAATATCAAGACGAAAACGGCCGCCAGTGGAAACGAAACTTTTCAATTTTTGACGAGTCAGACGCTCAAACTCTCGTCAAACAAATTGTTACCAAAACCCTCAACCTCGACGATAAGAAATTCGAGCCGCGCAAAGTTCGCTACGTCATCAGCAACGCTAAAAATCAAGGTTGGTCGCCTCAAGAATTCCTCGCCGCCGAACCGGATTACAGAGGGCGCGTAATTGCCGATGTTTACAGCCGCTACCAAGACGCTTTAGCAGCCAACAACGGCTTAGATTTTGACGATTTAATTCTCGTTCCGGTTAAACTTTTGCGCCAAAACGAGCAAGTATTGAGTTATTGGCATCACAAGTTCCGACATATTTTAGTTGACGAATACCAAGATACCAACCGCACTCAATACGATTTGATTCGGATGTTGGTCACAAATAACGTTGACCCGAAAGAGTTCGATAAATGGCAAAACCGCTCGATTTTTGTGGTGGGCGATGTCGATCAATCAATTTACAGTTTTCGGATGGCAGATTATACCATATTGCTGGAATTTCAAGAGGATTTCGGCGACGGCTTGTCTGACGAGAAGACTCAGACGATGGTAAAATTAGAGGAGAATTATCGATCGCGCGAAAACATCCTGCAAGTCGCCAACCACTTGATCGAACACAATACCGAACGCATCGAGAAAGTTCTGCGCCCGACTCGCGAACCCGGAGCTCCGATTGTTGTCTGGCGCGCTGACAACGAATTAGATGAAGCGGAATTTGTAGCCGGTCAAATTCATTCCTTGAAGCGCCAAAACTCCGAATACGAACAGGGCAGCAACTTTGCGATTCTCTACCGCACCAACGCTCAATCTCGCTCTTTTGAAGAAGCGTTAATGCGTTTAGATATTCCCTACAATATTGTCGGCGGCCTGAAGTTTTACGATCGCAAAGAAATCAAAGATATCTTAGCATACCTGCGGACGATCGCCAATCCCGACGATAGCGTCAGCCTCAAACGCATCATCAACACTCCCCGCCGCGGCATTGGCGACACCACATTTGCCAAAATCGAAGACGCTGCAACTCAATTGGGCATTCCGTTGTGGGAAATCCTCAGCGATGAGTCTTCTGTAAATACTCTCGCAGGGCGATCGGCAAAAGCTATAATTAAGTTTGCCGAAATGATTAGTCATTGGCAACAACAACTGGAAACTTTGCCTGCGTCGCAAATTGTCCAAGGAATTATCGAAGATTCAGGTTACATTGACGATTTGAAAAACCAAGGAACCGAGGAAGCAGAAAATCGCATCGAAAACGTTCGAGAATTGTACAACGCGGTGCTACAATTTGAAGAACAAAACGAAGAACCGACCCTAACATCATTTTTAGCAAAAGCATCTTTAGCATCGGATTTAGATGACTTGCAGGAAGAAGATTCCCGCGTATCGCTGATGACGCTGCACTCCGCGAAAGGGTTAGAATTTCCCGTAGTATTTCTAGTCGGAATGGAACAGGGTTTATTTCCCAATTTCCGCAGTTTGGACGACCCGAAAGCTATTGAAGAAGAACGCCGTTTGTGCTACGTCGGCATCACTCGCGCCCAGGAATTGCTATTTCTCACCCACACTCGCGAACGCCGCCTCTGGGGAGGTTTCCGGGAACACTGCACCCCTTCGCTATTTTTAGGGGAATTGCCGACACATTTGCTGGCTGGAAGTGCGAAGAAAACTAAGACGGGCAAAATGGCTGCATTGCAGGGAAAAACTAATAATTCAGCAGCTAATTCCGGCAGTTCCCAACCAGCAGAGTGGAAAACAGGCGATAAAGTTTTTCATCATGCTTTTGGAGTTGGAGAAATCACGCACGTTTTGGGGACTGGTGATAAAACTAATCTCGCAATTAAGTTTACAGGTTTGGGCCGCAAAATCATCGATCCGAGAACAGCTAAGTTGCAGCGAGTTTAATAGCTTGGTTTGTAGTAAGGACTTTAGTCCTCATCTATCAAAGGACTAAAGTCCTCACTACAAACCTTTGCGGGTTGAAGAATGGGCGGTAAAAATGTGGGTAAAAATTACGTTTTTATCTTTAGTCGGCGTCCGGCGGACATCGTTTGACTTTCTGGCGGTTTCAACCGCCGTCTGCATCTTAAGGCTTAACAGGCAAGATGCCTGTTCCACAATAAAATTAACTCTTTGTGGAATAAGCATCTTGCCTGTTCATAAAAGACTTATTAAGAATGAATGATGCAACATCTCATATCTTATTCGACTACCTGAGATTCCACACGCCTGTATTTACCCGCTAAACGTTCTCGACGCTGGCGGCGGTTGTCAGCTTCAAATATGGCAATCGCTTCATCTAACTTCAAATTGAAAGCGTCAAGCTGTCGGCAGACTTCACGGATATTTTCAACGTGTCGCTTTCTGGTTTCAGCATCGGGGATTCTAGGTTGTTGATTCATCGTAAGTTCCAATCCATTTTGATTTCTTGAATGCTTGCTGCTGAGGCATCGACAATGGCCTCTCCGTCTTCTATCGTTCCATACAGAAAGTTTAACGTATCCGCAGTCGCAGCGGGTTGAGATTCTGTCACCTGCTGCAAAAGCCTGTACAAACGATTGTAAGAGGTTCTCAACCTTTCCTTAATATTATCCAGAGATTCTAGTTCGGGGAGTGTCGCTTCTGTCTCGCCAAACTGCTGCATGAATATATATTCTGTGGCGGTTGTTTCGTTGAGGATTTCCACTACCCGTCGCTGCAATGTGAAAATTGTGTTCAGGATGTCATCAGGTAACTTTGCCATTGTCCTTGATTTTTAGGGATAACAACTTAACACAATATATCAGAATGTTTGCTTCCTATCATTTTAGTTGTGATCGAGAGCGATTGCACTCCTAATTTACCACCTTAAACCTAACTAAAAGCATCCAAGTTATAATTTTTCGCATCGATTCGTGATGTCGCTTTCTTCAATCCTCCAATCTCAAATTGATTGACTTCCCTGCTTCGCCAAAAGCGCCGCCCCATAAGCAGCCGCAGTATGAATCGGCGTTTCAACAGGCACTTTCAAATAACGCTTTCTTATCGCACTCCAAACCAGATTTTTGGCGCCGCCGCCAGCAGTATAAACCTTTGTCAAAGGAGTTGCGCCCAACTCCTGCAATAATTGATATCCCCGCGCTTCAATCCGCGCCATACTTTCTAACAAACCGTGCAGAAATTCCACAGAATCAGCCGGACGCGGTTCGAGTTTCGGCGGCAAATTCGGGTCATTAATTGGAAAGCGATCGCCCTTTTTCAACAACGGGTAATAATCCAGCAAACTCTCTTGCTCTGGATCGATTTGTGTGCTATAATTCGCCAATTCAGCATCAGTAAAAAAGTGCCGCAGCACCGCACCTCCCGTATTAGAAGCGCCTCCAACTAACCACATATCCCCCCCCGCCCCCCCTTCAAAAGGGGGGGAGAATATATTAGAGAATCTGTGACTGTAAATCCCGTATCTCGAATCATCTACGCGGGTATGACTTAACAGTTTCACAGCTAAAGTTGAACCGAGAGAAGTTACTGCTTCCCCCGGTGAATTGACACCGCTTGCTAAAAATGCTGCAATGCTATCGGTTGTGCCAGCACAAACTGTACAATGGCGGGGAAATCCGAAGCGATCGCCCACTTCCTCTGTAACTTTCCCCACAGGCGCGCCCGGTGCCACAACTTGCGGCAATTTAGGCGTTGCAGCGCCGGCAATTCCCTGGATCAGCCAATCGGGATAGCACAAAGTACCAACATCGAAACCGAGTTTCAAAGCATTGTGATAGTCGCTAATTCCTAATTTTCCGTGCAGCAGAAACGCCAACCAATCGGCTTGATGCAGGAAATAAAGCTTCTCAATAACAGGCAAGATGCCTGTTCCACAAAGACTGAATTGTTTTGTGGGGTGGGCTTCTAGCCCGCCCTCTTGCCACCAGAGGAGTTTGGCTAGGCTGGATGTGGCGCTTAATACTGTGTGGTTGGGTGGCGCGATCGCCCGCAACCTCTCTGTAACCGCTGCACCGCGCGCATCATTGTATAAAATCGGTTCGCATACTGGTATACCGTCAGTATCGCACAGCATGACTGTGGAGGATGTGCCGTCAAGGGCGATCGCGCTTACCCGATTGCGGATTTTGGGGGGGATTTGCTCAATTACAGCCGAGAGTGCATTTTGCCACACCGAGGGCAATTCCGGCTGTTGTGCGTTGGCAAAAGTGTATTCTGTCTCGCAATGGATTGTACCCTGGGAGTCGATGATTGTCGATCGAGCGCCCGTAGTGCCGAAATCTATTCCCAAATAAAGATTCATTGCCGACTCCCGCGAATTTTCTTATACAGAAGTATCTCACATTCAAAGTAAGCTATTGTACATTTAAATTACATTTCAAAAAACAATGCAAATCTTGTGGGGTGGGCTTCGCAGCATCGCCCAAAAATTTAAATCTAAATTCAAAACAGCTTATTCATTCCAAGCACTGAGAAACTCTATTTGATTTTGCATTTCTTCCGCAGACTTAGCAGAAATTAATCTCAAAAGGCGACGCATTTTTTCTGCCGCAGAATAATTTTGTTGACCTAAAATAATTCCTGCATGAGAGTCACCTTTTTCTAGCCAATCGGTATGAATTCTATAAAAATCCCTAGCGTTGAAACTGTAAATTACCCTTTCATTCACAAAAGCCCAACTCAGTTGATCTTCATCACTCCGAGATAACATCGCAGCTTCGGAAACTGTAATGACATCTACACTGCGACTTTGTAAAGCTTGTAAAAGTTTTTGGCTGCGTGAATCTTCATCTAAATACAGCCGAATTTTACTCATGTTTTCTCCGGCATTTTTTGGCTCTTTAATGCTGCAAGACTCTCATATTCTGCCTGTTGGGCATCTAAATCTGCTTCTATTTCTGCTTGATTTGCGTGATAATAAGAAAGTGCAGCATAAACTTGGGCTAAGGTAAGATGATCTAAATCTTTAGCTATCTCCTCAGCATTATTGCCTTGTTTATACAACGCGGCAATTCGTCGCACGGATGTAGCTGTGCCTGCGATAATAGGGATGCCCCCGCGAAGTTGCGAATCGCGGGTAATTAAGGTGCCGATTTCTATAATTGTTGCTGTCAAAGTAGTTTCTCCTTATTAATTGATATTCAAATGATATCTCTAACTTTGATTGGCATTTATTACTCATCCAATTAGCAGGTAATGAAATCACTAAAAGCCGATAACTTCGTCAAAAAAGGTTCGATAAAAAAAACTTGACAAGGGGATGAAATCGTTATACATTACAGCTTACAACTCTTAATCCGAGAGAAGAGATATCCACCCCTTCTTCGCCATTCCCCCCACTCCCACACCCACACAGGGATATGTCCTACTTGTGCTTGCTTATTAAAGGTAAGGTCATTGTAGTCCAACCACTTACCTCCTATTCGCCAACCCACACGATCGCCCAGCTTGCATTCAGTCTTATAATCAACTTGGCCACCAACTTCTAACCAGATTTTTTTCTGAACGCTAAAGCCAAAGCGACCCTGACTGTATTTTACCCACAACTGGTCTATCGTGCGTAAATCATCGCAAGAAAAATTATCAATTGATTCCTTACTGAAATAACCTTCATCCTCCCGTCTAGCCACTTTCAGCATCACGTTGAGTGTTTCCATATCCGCCTCTTGCCACTTCCCCGCTGCCAAGAAATCCCGCAGGCGAGTATAGTCAACACCCCGCGCCGATTTAAGCTGCACCGATACACTAGCAATTGTTTGTGGAATCGGTTCCCGCAAATAACTCAACCAATCTTTCATCGACTGCGGCCGCTTTTGTGCTTCCGAAGCCATCCCCTTTTCTATTGCTAAACACACCCAATCTTGCACCCCAAAATCCTTAGCAGGCTTCAACGCCATATTTTGAAAATGTCGCTGTAAAGAAGGCGTTGGTGATTGCTTAGTTACTGCATAATATAAAGAAGCCGCTAAAGCATAAATATCAACCGTTGGTTTACCACTTCCTTCTAGTTGCTGTTCCCAAGGGGCAAAAGCTGGATTGCAAGGATGTCTGCTGCTAATAACTGTCGGCATTAATTCACTAGCAATGCCAAAATCTATTAACACAGCTTGCCCGTTGGGACGCAACATAATATTACCCGGATGAGCATCGCGATGAACAATTCCTGCTTTATGAACATCCGTTAAAGCTTCTCCAATTTGGCGAATAATTGCCACTGCTTCCGTATCCGGGAGTCGCCCTTGCTGCTGTACTGTATGCCATAAACTTTCCCCGACTACTAAATCCATTACCAAACAATGAATCCCTTTTTCCTCAAACAAGTCGCTGACGCGGACAATTCCAGGGTGCGCGTTTTCGCACAGTTGCGCTAAGATTTGCCCTTCGCGGATAAAGCGGCGCACGTAGTTGGGATATTCGGGGTCATTTTGTAAAGTTCCATTGGGCGTTTTAATTACAACTTGATGGTTTAGTTGCAAGTGTGTTGCTGTGTAAGTCATGCCAAATCCTCCTAATCCGAGGATTTTTTCGATGCGGTACGGGCGAGTTTTCAGGATTTGTCCGGGTGTCCACAGCATGACTGGTTTTTGATATTATTTCTTATTTATTAATATTATCCTAACAGAAGACCGGGCGGTTAGAAACCGCATCGATACAAACAAAACCCGCTTAAGAGCGGGTTGAAGACAAGGCGTTAAAATTACGTTATTCTCTTCAGTCCGCGTCGGCGGACGAAAGTTCGTGTAGACGCGGTTTCAACCGCCGTCTTATCTTATCTTTGAGGCAGGGGTTTAAACCCCTGCCAAACAAGGCATTGCCGTGTCCCTAGTTAAACTTTCGTCCCGCACTCAGGACAAAACTTATTGCTCGAAACATTCTTCGCGCCGCAACTCGGACAATAAATCAACTGGGCAGATTCCAACTTGCTGCGTTCGGGCAAACCAACCATTTGAGCGTTACTCTTACCAGGAACAACCATCGGATAGCAGTTTTCGTCCCGGGTCACCTTCACGTTCATCAGCACAGGGCCGTCGTGAGCTAACATTTGAGCGATCGCACCCTTTAACTCATCCGGCCGCGAAACCAGCATCCCCTTGACGCCGTAAGCCTCAGCCAGCATCACAAAATCCGGCATCCCCACAGTCATGTTCGACGACGAATAACGCTCCCCGTAGAACGCCTGCTGCCACTGCCGCACCATGCCTTGCCAGCCGTTATTTACAATCACAATCTTGACATTAATGCCGTATTGTGCTAGTGTTCCCAACTCTTGAATATTCATTTGCACGCTAGCATCGCCAGCAATACAAATCACCTGCTCGTTGGGTAGCGCCATTTTCGCGCCCATCGCCGCCGGCACCCCGAAACCCATCGTGCCCAAACCAGCGCTCGAAATCCAGCGGCGCGGCCCGTTGTTCAAGAATTGAGCCGACCACATTTGATGTTGACCCACATCCGTCGTGTAGTAAGCTTCCGGCGCTTGAGTAGCCAACTCGGAAATCACCTCTTGCGGAGACAAAATGTCTGGGTAATGAGGCACAACTAACGGATAGTCCTGTTTCCAGCGATCGATCCTGTGCAGCCATTCGGCAGTTTGTCCGGGAGTTCCCGAAACACCAGTTTCCCGACAGCGGCGCAGCATATCAATCAAAACTTGCCGGACATCTCCGACAATCGGCACGTCAGGGCCGCGAGTTTTGCCCACTTCCGCCGGGTCAATATCGATGTGAATCACCTTAGCGCGCGCGGCAAACTCGTCTAATTTGCCCGTCACGCGATCGTCAAACCGAGCTCCCACAGCAATCAACAAATCGCACTCAGTAACGGCAAAATTAGCGTAAGCAGTGCCGTGCATCCCCAGCATTTTCACAGACAAAGGATGGTTTTCATCGAAGGAACCTTTGCCCATCAGCGTTGTTGTGACCGGCAATTGGAACATCTCGGCGAGTTCCTTAATTTCCTCGTGGGCCCCGGCTGCGATCGCCCCGCCGCCCACATACAGCAAAGGACGCTTCGCTTCCTTCAACAAATGAATCGCTTGATTAATCTGGCGGGGATTTCCCTTCACCGTCGGCCGGTAGCCCGGAATTCTCACAGAGCCCGGTTCCACGGGCAGATAGTCAAATTCTTCTAAACCCACATCCTTGGGTACATCAACCAACACCGGCCCCGGCCGCCCTGTACTCGCGATGTGGAAAGCTTCAGCCACAATTCGCGCCATATCTCTCGGGTCGCGCACTACATAAGAATGCTTGACAATGGGCAGGGTAATCCCGTAAATATCTGTTTCCTGAAACGCATCAGTGCCGATCGCCGGACGGGCCACTTGACCGGTAATAATTACCATCGGGATCGAATCCATGTGCGCCGTCGCAATCCCCGTCACCAAATTAGTTGCACCCGGGCCCGAAGTCGCGAAACAAACCCCAACTTGTCCGGTAGCGCGGGCATAGCCGTCAGCCGCGTGAGCAGCACCTTGTTCGTGGCGCACTAAAATGTGTTTGATGCCGCCGCTCGCTTCAGCGCGGTAGAGTTCATCGTAAAGCGGCAGAATTGCGCCGCCGGGATAACCAAAAATATGCTTGACTCCGTGGCGGATCAAGCTGTCGATCAGAGCAAAGCCACCAGTTGCACGCTTGATGGCCACTTTAGTTTTTAGTTGCACAGAATTTCCTTCCTTAAACTAATTATGATTTTTAATGAAAGCTTTTATACTACTTTAATCTTAATAATCAAGCTATGAAAATTTAACTGCTGATATTTTACAAAAAGTTTCGCGATCGATGTGCGATCGCCCGCTGCTGAGAAATTGTGGAACAGCAGAGGCAGAAAAGAAACACAAGAAATCGCGGCATTCGGCTCGGTTTACCGCGATATGACCCTTGTATAGCATTCGTAATCCGGCATTAGACAAGAAAAACAATGGTTTGGGCAATTAACAACGTCCTAACCGTCAGGGCGGCTTGGACGTTAGAGATCGATCGCCAAAAGAAAGCCCTCTTCCTTCGGTCAACTCTCAACCCTTCTCCCTTGCAAGCTGTCAACTCTCAACTCTCAACTCTCAACTCTCAACTGTTCTCAACTGTCAACTGTCAACTGTCAACTGTCAACTCTTCACACAGCATCCCGCAAGACTTTGCGAGTATGTTTCCAAGCGGCCATGCCCATCACCGAGACCAAACAGCCCAAACTCAGCAGCACGATCCGCAAGCCGAGGTCATCCGAGCCGACGGCTTTGCTGACAGCATCAGTCAGCGGGCCCGTCACTGCTAAAGGCAAGCTGAGGGCAATATTAATCGCATTGTTCTCCAAGCCAAAGACTTTTCCCCGCATGGATTCGGGAGTTTTTTCTTGAATCAGCGCTTGCATCGGGCCGTTAATTAAAGAAGCGCCAAAACCGAACAGAGCACTCAAACTAAATCCCAGCCACAACTGTCGGGTAAAGGCAAACATTGCCAACACAAAACCCATCATCAAGAAACCAATTAACGGCAAAGGTTTGTGGTGCATTCGATCGCCCCAGTGACCCAAAAAAGCTGCGCCGAAGACCATTCCGACTCCCGCAGCAGCCAGCAAAAAGCCAAATTGAGTTTCTTTGAGACCAATTTTGCCTGAAAGTGCGATCGCCAGAACTTGCAGCGCCGCAAACACCGAATACAAAATCGTCAACTGCACCACCGCGTTGCTGACGAGGCGGTTGTGCTTCAAATAGCGCAAACCTTCTTTCAAGTCTTGCCAAGGATGGACATTTTTGCCACTGCTACCTGCATGATTTTCTTTGATCCGCATCAAGTAGAGCAAACCTGCAGATACCAGGTACAATCCGCCCAGGAAAAACTCTTGATAAGCTGGCCCGTAGCTGTGTTTGATCCAAGTAAATATCGGTTCGCCGATCGTCATCCCCACAATAATGCCGCCCATTGTGGACGACGCGAACAGAGCATTTGCCGACATCAGTCCCTCTCGCCCCACAGCCAGCGGGATTGCCGCCTGCTCTGCGGGAGCAAAAAATTGCGTTACGGTAGAGACCAAAAACGTAATCGCCAACAACACCACAAAAGTTTTGGGCAAAAACGGCAAAGCTACGATCGCCAAGGCTCGGATCGCGTTGCAGCCGATCAGCATTTGCTTTTTGGAAAAGCGGTCTACCACGATACCGGCCGCCGAACCAAAGACGATCGCCGGCAGCGTGTAGGCGATCATCACCGCTGACAGCATCGAATTTTCCGAATGCTGCCAAGAAACAGGCCAGGGTCGGTAGTCGCCCGTTTTCAGGAGAATAATCAGCAATACGTAAAAGATTTTATCCGCCACTTGGGCCAACAACTGGCCAGTCCACAAGGTGAGGAAGGGGCGATTTCTCAGTAGGGCATCAAGCCCGCTGCGGTCAGGGGGAGGGCTAGCTGGGTGCATAGGAATAGTTTAACTGACCGCTTCTGGCAATTATAGTTTTCAGCAATACGTGCAAATCTCACATAGCAAAGCGGAAACGGGCGAGAACTCCTGTCTCCTGTGTTCTTTTTCTGTTTTAGCAGATCGGCGGCTCTGGACTTGGGTCTTTTTCACTCTACCGCGATCGACCCTCTTGCCAGATCCCGCGCCCCCGGAAAATCCGAGAATATTGTTAAAGGTTGGCGTGCATTTCATCGCGAGTACAACATACGGTAGTATATTTTACAAAATAGTTGCTGTTGGCAGTGATATTAAAAGATGTCACGCCGATTAAGTAATATAACGAAAGTAGTAATGTTAGGAGTGAGAAACTTGAAAAAGGTTGAAGCTATTATTCGCCCGTTTAAACTTGACGAAGTGAAAATCGCCCTCGTCAATGCTGGCATTGTGGGGATGACTGTTTCTGAAGTTAGAGGTTTTGGCCGTCAGAAGGGCATGACTGAACGCTATCGCGGTTCTGAGTACACCGTTGAGTTCTTGCAAAAGCTCAAGGTCGAGATTGTTGTCGAAAACGATCAAGTTGACATGGTGGTGGATAAAATTATCGCTGCTTCCCGCACGGGCGAGATTGGCGACGGCAAGATTTTCATCTCTCCTGTAGAACAAATTATCCGAATTCGGACGGGAGAAAAGAACCTGGAGGCAATCTAAGATACTGGGGCATTGGCCAAACAGGGCAGAGAGGGCATCGGTCATCGGTCATCAGTAATGGATAAAGCCTCTTCCCTATTCAGTTCTGATGTCTGACGGTCAATATCCCATGCCCCTGTTTTTGCTTTTTGCCTCACTTGGGGTTGACAAGCTTCGCCATTTGTGGTAATAGAGCCTGGAATGCTCGGCCGCGGTGGGAGTGCGATCGCTTGATATCGGGTGTCATTTCTGCAAAAGTCTGTTGCTGTGCGGGCACGTAGAAAATCGGGTCATACCCGAAACCTCCGGTACCGCGAGGAGTGTGGAGGATGGAGCCCCGGCAAATTCCTTCTACTTGCAAGGCAATTGTACCGTCGGGACGGGCGATCGCGATCGCACAAACAAATTGTGCTTCCCGGTTTTGTTCGCTTCCCAATTCTTTGAGAAGCCGAGATATCCTGTCAGCATCCGTTTTTCCGTAGCGCGCCGAGAAAATCCCAGGTTGACCGTCGAGTGCATCTACCATTAAACCAGAATCATCCGCGATCGACCATTGGCCAGTTGAAGCGGCCACTTCAGAAGCTTTCAAGCAAGCATTAGCGATAAACGTTTCCCCAGTTTCCTCAATTTCCAACTCTTCCGGTTTAAGCTGCAATTCCCATCCCAAATCCTGAAGATAAAGCTGCATTTCCTTGAGTTTACCCGGATTGCCGGTAGCTACAACTAGCAATTTATTATTGGTCATTATTTCTGTTAAAAATTACGGATCTATATTAACAAAAGATTGGGAAAAGGGCTGCAACAAAATTCCCAAAATCTTATCAACGTCTTGAATATAGTATTCAATCGGATCGATATAAACAGTAGTTTCCTCCAAAATCAAGAATTTCCAGTTAGTACCCGTTGTCACCGCGCCGTAAATGCGATCGACCTCACTGTCTTGATTTTGATTGAAACATTGAGCCGCCACCATTGCTGCAACGCATTGACCCAACCCGCCAATAATATCCTCTTTTTTGGCCTCAAAAATTGTCACAACCGGAGCACTGATGAACAATTGTTCGGGAGAACCGCTAATAATATAATCACAAAATCCTTGCAAACCTCTTTCTGGATCGACAGTAAAATCCTTACCTGAAAACAGAGAAACTCGTTTGTTTAACATTCGCCTAACTTCTGCCAAGATCGGGGCAATTAAAAATTCCGATCGAGCTTTTTCTGTGGAAATAAAAGTTGCTAGCGGCACATAATCGATGAGAATTGTTGTTAATATTTCTGAGGGTGCAACAGGTTTTGTGTCGGCAAATAAATTGCGGCTTTCATTTAAGGTTAATCCAAAATCTTTTTTCGCTCTCGCAATGCTGAAATCGCTGTAAGCCATTTTTTGATACCAATTCTTGAAAACTCTTGCAACATTCGCCGTAGGGTGTGTCGCCCTTAAAAAAATCTGCATAAAAATCAACTTTTCGAGTGGCGACGCACCTGACACAATTGTTGAATAAACAAGCACGAACAATTATTGTGTATCAAGCTTTGTCAGGTGCGTCGCTTTAAGATTGTCTGTCAAATTTAGAGATTTTAAATGGCGACACACCCTACAATACTTTTGATTTGTGAATAAGAAAGATTTTTTTGAACCACAGAGGCCGCAGAGAACACAGAGAAAGAGAGGTTTCATATTAATCCATCCGCGTTTATCGGCGTTTATCTGCGGTTGCAAATTCTTCTCAATTCTGCGCCCAAGCTTTTGCCCAGTTTAAGTTTTGCATGACTTCTTTTAATGTTGCAGCTTCGGAATACAGCCGCAATACTGGTTCGGTTCCGCTAAACCGAATTAACAGCCAGCTTCCGTCGGCTAGGCGGAATTTGTATCCGTCTACTTTGTTGCAGTCTACTACTGCTTTGCCGGCGATTTCTGTTAATGGTTGGTTTTGCAGCAGGGATAGCAAACGCGCTCTTTCTTCCATGTTTGCTAGGTGCAAGTCGATTCTGTCGTAGGCTGAGGTAAACTCGGTTTCTTTTTGCAGTCGGCTGTAAATTTCGCTTAAGTCTTCGCCGGATTTGACGACTGCTTCTAATAAGTACAGGGCTGACAGTAAGGCGTCTCTTTCGGGAATGTGAGTACCGTAGCCGATTCCTCCCGATTCTTCGCCGCCGACTAGGACTTGGGTTGTTAACATTCGATCGGCTATATACTTGTAACCGATCGGCGTTTCAAACAATGGCAGGCTGTACAGTTGGGCAATTTTGGGGATGATGTCGGAACCGCTGACTGTTTTAATCACTTCTCCGCTCAAGCCGCGCCGTTTGGCTAAGTGTTCGATTAATATGGGAACTAGGATTTGCGAACTGAGGAAGTTTCCGCTTGAGTCCACGGCTGCAATTCGATCGCTATCTCCGTCAAATACAAATCCGATCGACAAACCGGATGCTTTTCGCTGGTGAGTCCGCATCACGCGGAACAACTGCGACAGGTAGCGCGGTAAAGGTTCCGGTGCACCGCCGCCGAACAGCGGATCTCGATCGCTGTTGACTTCCTGGACTGTTTCTTCTAAAATTTGAGCTAAGCCGCCCGCTGCGGCGCCGTGCATTACATCTACAAATACTGTAATTTTGCCGGATGCGATCGCCTCTTTTATCGCCTCAATATCTACCATTTCCCGCAAGGTTTTGCAGTAAGCCGGCCAAGGATTGAAATTCTCCAATTTTCCGGGAGTTGCTGAAACTGTCGCCGGATTTTCGAGTTTTGCTTCTATCTGTTGCGTAACTTCGGGGGAAACTGAACCCCCAAATCCGCCTTTGACTTTTAATCCTAAATATGCACCGGGATTGTGGCTGGCTGTTAAAACGATCGCACCTAAAGCATTTAATTGTTTTGCAGCTAAACTGAAAGCTGGAGTTGGGGCGTAGGATTCGCTCAGCAGCACGTCAAATCCGGCGTTTTGGACGGCAAGAGCCGCGTTTTTGGCAAAATCTTCAGCTAGAAATCGGCGGTCGTAACCGACAATTACGGTACCGCTGCTGCTATCGCTGCCGCCGGTTTGTGCCAGAACTTGTGCTGCTAGGGGAGCTACTAACGCTACGCGATCGAATGTGAAATCGTCAGCAATGATGCCGCGCCAGCCATCTGTACCGAATTTAATAGGATGATTCATTAGTCACAAGCCATAAGTCACTCGTCTATTTTATGAGCTTATTTGTCGATCGTCAGTCGATTTTAGATTTTAGATTTTAGATTTTAGATTTACTTGCAGCGCAGTGAATCAGCGAGCAGGAACAAGACTCTAAAATTTTGGGAGCTCCATTTATGGAGTGTACGTGGCACGGTACCCGTTTTGGGGAGCATCTCATTTTTGCAAGAAGCATTTTTTATCTTCCCTGCGAGCGTCCCCGCTCGCGAGCTTGTATAAACACGCGAGCGGGGACAGCACTATAAATGCAAAACAGAGATACTCCCTCGTTTTGGGGCTGGTTAAAAGTCATCATTAGTCAGTAGTCATCAGCCGAATGACAACTGTCAACGGTCACTGTCAACCGACAACCGACAACTGACAACTGACAACTGACAACTGTCCCAGGTCAACTGTCCCAGGTCAACTGACTAAAAGAATGCCGGTTGGTGGCGGATCAAATTCAGGAATTCTTCGCGAGTTTTCTGTTCGTCTTGAAACACGCCCAACATGGCACTCGTCACCGTCCAAGCACCGGGTTTTTGCACGCCCCGCATCGTCATGCACATATGGCTGGCTTCCATCACTACAGCCACTCCCTTCGGTTCCAATATTGTCTGAACTGCTTCGGCAATTTGGCGCGTCAAACGTTCTTGCACCTGCAACCGACGGCTGTACATCTCGACAATTCTGGCTAATTTGCTCAGTCCCACTACTTTTTGGTTGGGAATGTAAGCGACGTGAACTCGGCCCATAAATGGCAGCATATGGTGTTCGCACATACTGAATGCGCTGATGTCTCGCACCAGTACCATTTCGTTGTGGCCTTCGTCAAAGATAGCGCCGTTGAGGAGTTCTTCGAGGGATTGAGTGTAGCCGCTGGTGAGAAACCGCATTGCTTCTGCTACCCGCTTCGGGGTTTTGAGCAATCCTTCGCGTTCGGGATCTTCTCCTACTCCCAGCAGCATCGTGCGAACGGCCTCCATCATTTCTTCCATGCCTACTTCTGAGGCTACGGGTACGTTGGATTCTTGACCGTGGGAGGAATTGCGATCGGGCCGAGTGGTGATGCGCGGGGCGTTGTTGTCTGCGGTTGCTGAAGGTTTCATGCTGTCAGTCGAGATTGAGTTCGAGCCGTTGGAACCGCTGGAAGATGCAATTGTCATAACAAGTTGGTGTGAGGGTCTATCTATTTTAGAGTTGCGATTTTCGATTTTCGATTGGGGATAGAGCTATCTATTTTCGATTTGCGATTTGCGATTTTCGATTGGGGGATAGAGCTATCTATTTTCGATTTGCGATTTGCGATTTTCGATTGGGGATAGAGCTATCTATTTTCGATTTGCGATTGGGGGATGCAGCTAGAGATTCAAAGATTGTTGAATTCGATAAAAATTCAGCAGTCTACAATCTCAAGTTCACAAAACTCCGGCGTTGGACATGAGCGTGATTTCTTCAATTACTGCACTTGCAGGCAATTGAACTGCGTGCAGAATTGATTGGGCGACGATTTCTGGGGTTAACATCGCACTGCGATCGAAGTCGGCTTGGACGCTTTCTGTGTCCCACATGGGAGTGTTGACAGAACCCGGACAGATGGCTGTGACGCGAATTCCGCCAGCCCTTTCTTCGGCAGCTAATGTCTTGGACAAAGCCATGAGACCGAATTTGCTGACGCAGTAGGCTCCCCAGTTGGGGAAGACTTGGCTGCCGGCGATCGAGGAAACGTTGATGATGATTCCCGATCGCCGATCGCGCATGGACGGCAAAACTGCTTGAATGCACTGCCAAACGCTAGTTAGATTTAGGTCTAAAACTCGCTGCCAGTCGGCTAGGGACGTTTCCGTCAAGGGGCCTGTGTAGCCCATGCCTGCGCTGTTGACTAGGATATCTATCGGGCCGAATTGAGTTGCGATCGCGCTGATGCCGCTTTGCACTTGCTCAATTTTTGCCAAGTCTAAGGGATAAGCTTTTGCTTTCACTCCGACTTGGAGGGCGGCGGCTGCAACGGCTTCTAAGTTTTCCGATTCTCGGCTAACTAAGGCCAGATTTATGCCTGCGGCGGCGAAGGCCTCGGCCGTCGCTTTGCCAATACCGCTGCTGGCTCCGGTAATCAGAGCCTGCTTTGTTGTGGGATGGTTCATTCAGTGTCCTGATAGTTCCTAATTTTACGAAAAACACGGAAATTAGTTTGCAAGTGTTAGCTTGACCGGGTGAACTACTAAACCCTTTATCCCATTGCCCAAGGCATCTGGGACTACTTTTGGCATACTTTCGCTCGGCAACTACCCGTCGGGCGTTGCAGCCTTCTACGGCAAATCAGACAACTGTCTGCTGCGGGCGATCGCAGTTAATTATGAGATTAACATTAAGAACTGTTAAGCCGATCTCACCTGAGAAATTATAACACTGCTGACAGATTCGCAGAACAGTCAGGTGTGAGTTATTAGTTATGAGTGTGAAGTTAAGAGATTGTAATTCATAACTAATAACTATGAATTCCTCGGCTTAAGCCGACATTTCAGTGAATACACCGATGTGGCGAAACTTTTGATACCGGAGCCCGCGCCGCTGCTGACCCGTAAGCTGTGTCAGTTCTGCTAAGTTTTCCAACAAAGCTTGTTTGAGCATCGCCGCAGCTTTCAGGGGATTCGAGTGAGCGCCGCCAACGGGCTCGGGCACTATCTGATCTAAAACGCCCAGGTTTTTCAAATCCCAGGAAGTAATTTTGAGGGCTTCTGCAGCCAAGTTGGCTTTGCCCGCATCTTTCCAGAGGATGGCAGCACAAGCTTCGGGGGTGGCGACGGTGTACACGGAATGTTCTAGCATCAACAGCCGCTCGCCGACGCCGATGCCCAAGGCGCCGCCGGAACCGCCTTCGCCGATGACGGTGCAAATAATCGGAACGTCGAGGCGAAACATTTCTCGGAGGTTGCAGGCGATCGCCTCTCCTTGTCCGAGCTGTTCGGCTTCTAAGCCCGCCCAAGCCCCGGGAGTGTCGATAAAGGTGAAAATTGGCATACCGAAGCGATCGGCGTGTTCCATCAACCGCAGGGCTTTGCGGTAGCCGCCGGGAGCAGCCATGCCGAAGTTGCGGGCGATATTGTCTTTGGTGTCGCGCCCTTTTTGGTGGCCGATGATGACTGTGGGACGCCCGTCTATGCGGGCAATTCCGCCGACGAGGGCCGGGTCGTCTGTGCCGCGCCGATCGCCGTGCAGCTCGATCCACTCGTCGCTAATTGCCTGAATGTAGTCGAGGGTGCTGGGGCGGCGCGGGTGACGGGCGAGTTGCAGCCGCTGCATGGGGGACAAGCTGCTGAAAATTTCTTGTCGCAGTTGGGCGGAGCGAGCTTCGAGTTTGCGAATTTCGTCCGTGACATCGACGGCGTTTTCTTCGGCGAGTTGGCGAATCTGGTGAATTCTGGTTTCTAGTTCGGCCAGCGGCTTTTCAAAATCTAGGAGTAGTGGTTTGCGGTCGGGGTTTGCCACGCTGATAATTTCTATAGGGTTTTTAAGCTGAAAGTCGATCGACTGTTTCCCGATCCTACCGTGTCCGGTGTTGCTGAAAAAGAGGACTCGTGGGAAGTTTTAAGTTTTGAATTATGTTTTGCTGCGTAACAAGAGTTGAAAACCAGGGGCTTGAGCCTCGTTGTTTGCTACACTATTTTTGCTTGCTTAAGCGAGTTTTACCAGAAAGAATTGGTTTAAAGCCCCAAGCCTTGTAGGGAGAAATTAAAATCAGACTATTGATTAATCCAATCCTCGGACTTCCAGGTAGAGGTAGCCCTCCGAAGTCAACTGTCAACTGTCAACTCTCAACTGTCAACTGTCAACTGTCAACTGTCAACCTGGAAAGCTGTCAACTGTCAACCTGGAAAGCTGTCAACTGTCAACCTGGAAAGCTGTCAACCTGGAAAGCTGTCAACTGTCAACTGTCAACTGTCAACTGTCAACTGTCAACTGTCAACTGTCAACTGTCAACTGTCAACTGTCAACTGAACCGCACGACTCCCCGCGCCCCTATGCCCGCCCACAGCCACAAAAGACCTAACCCTGTTGAATTGTTCCAAAGCGCAAAAAGCGACACAAGTGCGATCGAACTCACTCCCTCGGAAGCTTTGACAGCTATTTCAGTCTTAGCTGTTGCCGCCGACGGTGAAATATCCGAAGCCGAAAGACAAACCCTTGCCGCCAATCACATTCGCTTGTTCGGCTCTTATTCTGGCGAACACTTCCAAGAACTGTTTAAGAAAGTCCTGAAATTGAGCAGCGAGTACAGTCCGGCTGAAGTATTTGCAGCGGCTAAAAATAGCTTGACACCTCAGCTTCGAGAAACAGCTTTTGCGATTGCCGCCGATTTGGTTTTGGTAGATGGAGTTTTCACCGCTGAGGAAAAGGAGTTCTTAGTTGAGCTTTCCGAAGCTCTCGACATCTCCGAGGCAATGGGCAAAAAAATCATCGAAGTCATGACCATCAAAAACTGCAGTCAGTCAGTGGATTGAAGAATTGAATAATTGAAGAATTGACTCGACCGATGAATCTGGGATATTGAACTTTGGTCTAATTTTTGTTTTCCCCAGAACCAGATTTGGGGGCTGATTCAATTAAAGACTTGAAGAATTGGAAATGACTGATGCCATCAGACTTGGGAACAGGGGCCGGCAGTTGCGTTCTTGTTTTAAACTGGTGTTGTATCCGTTTTTGGGCTAGTTCACAACTTCCGGCAAAAGTCAACAGTCAACTGTTAAATTTTATTAAAATTTAACAGTTGACTGTTAACATCAAAATGACATTAAAGGTCGGAAACCGTGTTTGACAGAAATAAGACCGATTTGCTCCATCTTTTCCACAGTAATTTGATTCCGTCCCCAAGAAAAATTGGTGTACAACTTTTCAAATTCCAGCAGCATTGATTCGGCAAAACAGGCAAACAATTGCCGGCCCGGCACATCCATATTGACAATCTTCATAATCTTCCACTCAATATCGAGGGAATGCTCCACAATCCCGCCATTGAGCACGTAAATTTCGGGATGCTGAACCTGAGTTGCCAGATTTTTCGGATAGCCACCGTCAATCAATAAACAGGGTTGCTTCAATGTCTTGGGGTCAATTTCTACTCCCTTTGGCATACTGGCTACCCAGACTACAATATCCGCTTGGGGCAAAGCTTCTTCCAAATCCATGATTTTGCCTCGTCCCAATTCCGATTGCAAATCTTGCAATCGTTCTTTGTCGCGGGCAATGAGCAACAATTCTGCTACATTGGTTTTAACATTCAGCCAGCGACAGACAGCACTGCCAATATCCCCAGTAGCTCCACAAACTGCCACAGTAGCTTTTGAAAGTTCAATCCCCAATTTGGGGGCTGCTTCTTCTACTTGGCGGCAGAGGATGTAAGCCGTGTGGGTGTTACCAGTGGTGAAGCGTTCAAACTCCAACTTGAGATTGCGAATTTGCTTAATTTGCTGCAAGTTGAAGGTTTCAAAAATGATCGAAGAAAAGCCGCCTAAAGCAGTGATATTAATCCCGTTTTTTTGAGCGTGCGCCATCGCGTTAATAATTTTGCGAGTGGCTGCTTTGATCCGGCGAGTGGCTAGCATTTCTGGCAGAAAACACGACTCCACATAACGGCCTTCTATTTTTTGCCCGGTAATGCTAGTGACAGTGATATGATCAACTATTTGGGGCGGTGCGCTGCACCAAAAATCGAGCCCTTGATCGGCATATTCTGGATAGCCCAGCTCGTTAGCTACTGATTGGGCGTGTTCTAAGCTGGTTAAGTGACCGATTAGACCAAACATTAAGTTGTCAAATGAAGGAAGATTGAAGAAGTCAGTTGACAGTTGACAGTTGACAGTTGACAGTTGTTAGTTGTTAGTTGTTAGTTGTCAGTTGTCAGTTGTTATCAGAAGTCAGAAGGGAAAATTAATTTTTTTAAATTGACTTCCCGTTCTTTATTTCCAAATTGATGAGGCTGCGAAGCCTTATGAAATAGGGAGAAGGGAAAATTAAAAAGTTTTAATTTTTAATTTTTTTCCCATTCCTTATTTCCCTATTCACTAGGCTGCGAGGCCTTGTGCTGACATCCGCATGATGTCGCGGTTGTTAAAGCCAATGTTACCTAGGGCTTCGCCGTAGGCAATCATAAAGTCTTCGATTAAAGCGTCTTTTTCCATCCCCAAGACGCGAGCATCGTCTGCGACAGCGTTGAGCAGCCTCCAGATGATGGGCAGGTTTTGGCGGTTGGCGGCTTCGAGTTCGGCTTTGGATTCTTCAAAGTGAGCTTGCAGCCAGACTTCCCCAAAGTTGAGGTGGCTGTATTCTTCTTTGACGACGCCTTCGGTGATTTTGCGGGCAAAGTCATCGGCGACGGGGATGTAGATGTTGTATGCTGCGATCGCAAAACACTCGATAATTAGCGATTGAATCAGCAAGCAAGTTACAATCTGACCTTGGGCCGCGGCCGTTTGGAAGTTGCTGTGCAAATCTGAAAAGAACTCTTTGGCAAATGCCATGTCTGGCGTGACTTTGAGATTCCGGCCGCAAGCTTGGAAGCCTTTCATGTGGCGGTTCTCCATCTTGGACAAGCCAACTAACTCACTCTTTTTGTCAGCCAACAGTTCGGCCAGTGTCAGGTAATTGTCGTGAGCTTCTTGTTCGCCTTCAATCACAATGGCGTTGATGCGGCTGTAAGCATCTTTGTAAGTTTCGGTTTGAAAGTCAATTGTTGGGCTAGCCTCAAGCTGGGGCATAGATATGTAGTCTCCTCATATAAGCTTGTGGGATGTTTGGAACCCCTGGAAAATTGGGGTTCAGTGACAGTACACTTTTCCTATTTTGAACGCACCCCATCTAAATCAAAGATTATAGCTGAGGATACTTTCGACAAAGAACTTTTCTTTGACGCTCCCGGAAAAACTGGCGCCCTCAGGGTGTTTGCCGGACTTTTGCCGTCGCACACTCCAGACAGACTATCGCTAGAGTGCTATCTATTTACTAATTACTTGAATTAGTCGTTAGTCGATCTTTTGCGCGGAAATTGATGATAGAAATACGGTCTATGTCTCCACCCTTCAGGGTTTTACAGTACCACCTCTATCTATAACATTATATCCTAACCAGAACTTCCTCCCGTGGTACTCCTTCTTTCCCTCTACGACATATTATGTTGTATGGGAATCTGGGAGGCGATCGGCTTGCAGAACCTCACAGGCTTATTATTTTAGGTTAATTCACAAATTTATGGGAAAATCCTTGGACAGGTCTCAAGCGCTGGAAATGCTGAGTTTTATTTTGTTGCTGGCGGGGGCTGGGCTGGTGCTGCTGCCGCTGGCTGCTGTATTTTTGGTTTCCTTATCACCATCTGGTGTTGGTGTCAAGGCCACAGGTCTGACTTTTGCGAACTATCAGGAGGCTTGGCGGCGGGGGAATTTTTTGTTGGCATTTCTTAATTCTACTCTAGTGGCGATCGCAGTGACTGGTTTTCAGGTAGTGACTTCTGCTTTAGCCGGTTATGCTTTGGCCCGGCTGAAGTTTCGCGGGCGGCAGGCCCTAGTTTTGGTGGTTTTGGCGACGCTAGTCATTCCGTTTCAGCTTTTGGTGATTCCGATTTTCTTGGTTTTGAAGTGGGGGCATTTGCTGAATACTTACGGGGCGCTGATTTTGCCGACGGCGGCTAACGGTTTTGGGATTTTTCTGCTGCGCCAGTATTTTATGACAATTCCGGTGGAGTTGGAGGAGGCGGCAATGCTGGATGGAGCTAACCGCTGGCAGGTGTTGTGGCAGGTGATGCTGCCTTTGGCCCGCCCTGCTTTGGTGACGCTGTTTTTGTTTGTGTTTATCGGGGAGTGGAACGATTTGTTTAAACCGCTGGTGTTTACGACGCGGCCCGAGTTGCGGACTGTGCAGTTGGTTTTAACCCAGTTTCAGGAACAGTTTACCAGCAGTTGGCAGTTGTTGATGGCGGCGGTGGTAATTGGGAGTGTGCCGGTGGTGTTGCTGTTTTTGGCCGGCCAGCGGCAGTTTATTCGGGGGATTGCCGCGACGGGAATTAAGAATTGAGTTTAAGTTACGATCGCAATTAGGTTCGATCGTTCGGACTTCAGTCCTTTCTTTGCCTTGAAAGTAAAAAAGGACTTGCATTCCGAACGATCGAACAAATATGTCATTGCGAACAAAATGAATTATATATGTAAATTATATTAATCTGTAAATATATGCAAAAGCTGGGTTGGTTTTTATTTATTGCATCTTTTCTGCCTTGGCTGGCAATCTTGTTTGTGGTGCCGTTCCTGCCGCTGAGCGTCGCCGAAAAAACTACAATTGGTGTCGTTCTAGCTGTTGGGGCAGAAATTTGTTTTTGGATTAGCGTGGTGATTTTGGGGAAAGAAGTAGTTACCAAATATCGGCGTTATTTGAATCCCCGCTATCTTTGGAACAAAATCAGAAATTTTAACCGCAGATGAACATGACGCGACGCAGATTTGGTTCTCCGCATCGGAATGCAAGTCCTGATTTCTGCGGACTTGCATTCCGATGCGGAGAACCCAGGTCAAGGTTGAGCTATTCGCTGAAAATTTGCAAGCGAATAGAGCGCTCTCCGTCTCCAAAATCCACTTCAATCTTTTCTCCCGAAAGACTGTCCAAGCATCCCAAAAGCAATCGCAAATTAGGCGTGCTTGCTCCTGTATCCACGTACAATCTATCCGCCAAACTGCCTAAACGCTTCCAAACCGTGTAGAGTTTGACTACAGTTTGTTCTAGCTGTGCGGCTTGTTTTACAACGTCGGCGGTGGTTCCCAAACAGCCGACCCGCAAAGATTCTTCTAAGGCCATTTCCATGTCTAAGTGAGACTGATTGAGAGCTTGCACTTGGGCGGCGGCGTCGAGATATTTTGATAAATTCTTGGCGTCGGAAGTTAGTTGTTTGACAGTATCTACGTCGGGATTTTCTGCTACTTCTTTTTGAATTTCGATTTGGTGAGATGGGGATAGTTTCTCCATTTCTTTGACTAAAGGAGCGAGATAGCGGGAAGGAAGAGAACCCGTAGATGCTTTTTCTTTGACTTCTTCTGGCAATAATTCGGAGTTCATTGCCATCCATTCGTCGGATAGTTGTTTGACTTCGCGGCGGGTGATGCGATCGCCTTTTCCGGCAGCATCTGTTACCATTTGCTGTACTTCTGGAGATGCTTTGGCGGTTTCTACAAAGGCTCTTTTGCTGAAGTTTCTAATGGATTCTGGGTCTAAATCTCCTTGTTCGATCAGAGTCTCGGCACTTTTAGCTAATTCTATCAAAGAATAGGCTTGACTTTTGCCAATTTCTCGTTCTTTTAGCCAGTTCAAAAAGCCGGTACCGCGTCCGTCGCCGCCTTTTTTTTCTCTGTCTCGGACTGTTCGGAGAATGCGTCCGCGCCAGATGTCGGTTTGCAAGTCAAAACGATCGCACACTTTCCAGGCATTGTCAACCTGCGATTCAAAATCGAAGTCTGGTATTTGTTCGTCTTCGGGGTCTGGTAATTGGAAATTGATATCTGTCAAGCCTCTGAGGGCTTCGGCAAGTTCTGCGGGAGATTGGGGGACTTCAGCCATTAGGAGAAATTTGTGTAGAGCGACAGCCGGTTTTTATTTGACACTTGCACGTATTGACAGTTGATACGCTATATGTAGCGGTAAAGTGAGAGGGAGTTACCCTACTGATAGAGTTTGGTGCAAGTGATATTATTATTGCACGATGGAGGGCGATCGGGCGATCGGTCTGTGTTGAGAAAATATTCTCCGGGAATTGCCTTACAGGGAGATAGGAATCGATTAGCTGCAAGACCCCTACTATACCGTATTGAGTTAAAATTAGTTAGGCGATCGGCGCGATCGGCAAAACGTTAAAAATTAACAGGTAAATATGTCAACTCTCATTGAGTGATATTGACTGTCCTAAGATAGTTGACAGATTAAAAAAATGTAGTAAGGTGACAATGAAAATTTCTGACGCAGAAATGAACTCTGAGTTAGATTCTGCGATCGCTCGGTACGAGGCTGGGCTGTGCGCGATCGAGAATGCATCAAATCCACAGCTAGAACAAGTCTTAGAAGTCATCGCAGCGCGGGATGCCGCCAGTTGTGCCCTCTCCAAAACAACTCAGCCTCCTGCTGAAAATTTAGCTGCTGTACTTGAGTTGGACGAGCGCTTGAAAAAACAAGCTGAATCAATTAATTCTGTCGCCGACTTAGGTAAGTTGCGCGGCAGTTTCAATCCCCCGCAGGCTGCGTGGTGGTGGTACCTAGACCAACTCCCGCCACCGTCAAAACAGTGGGACTGGGTGTGGCAATTGGTGACGGTTGCTTGCTTGGCAACGACTAGCAGCTTTATTGCTAGCATTCACCCGCGGTTTGCAGCAGGCGGCGTGGAGATAACCGAAGCATTTGGAATGCTAAGTCAAAGCGGGCTGACGCTGCTGGTAGCCGGCGGTTCGTTCACGCAAGGCGGGCAGCAATTCGTTGAACGCTTGCTGAAGCATTTGAAAATTCCTCTAAAATATAAGTCTGAAGTTACTTGCGGTCTCTCAGCAGTTATGCTGCTGAGCGCGATCGCTCTCAACGCTTCCCTGCCAACTATTGCTAAATATTACAGCGAAAAAGGGCAAAAATCTCTTTCTCAAGGTCAGTTGAAACAAGCAGGAAATCAGCTCGACCAAGCGATCTCTCTCGACCCCCAGAATGCGGATTTTTATTTGTATCGGGGCGAAGTTTACGAAGCCCTGCTCAAATTTGACGACGCTCAAACAGCTTATCAAACTGCCTTGGCAGGGAACTACAAAGCTTTCAACAATTTGGGTCGCTTATCTTTTCTCAAACAAAACTACACTGTAGCTGAGGGTCTGTTTCGCATCGGTTTGGAGAATAGCAAAGACGACGAAGTGAACTACAAACTGTACAAAAACCTGGGCTGGACGCTGTTGAAACAAAACCACTACAGCGAAGCTGCTGACAGCCTCAAAATTGCGATCGCGATCGATGAAAAGCTGCCGCCTTCTAAGCGGGAAGGACTCGCTCACTGCATCTTGTTCGAGGTGCTGCAAGCAGCTAAAGCCGACAAGGCAAGTTTGGAAACCGAAAAGCAAAAATGCACTGAAAACAGCGCAAAATTTGAAACTTTGCGCGATTTTGACTGGTACGCTCATACATTGCAACGGTTTCAAGCAATTAAAGATATCAATTCTCTGCCAGAACCTGCTGAAAAACAGTCGCAGCCGCCTCATAAACCTTAGCGGAGGAAGTGCGATCGCAGCGATAGGCACGGCCGAGACGGGCAGTTTCTAATTGGCACTATTGAGGAGTTATTGTGACAATTTTGTCGGTCGGAGTTCTGTGTTGCTATTTTAAGCTGATGCGATTGCTTTCCTACCCTTCACCGAACGCATAAAGGCGAACGGATCGCTTCGCTAACGATCGCCCTCGCAATGACATTGAGTTTTTGCGGTTTTTGCTCTGCTATTTGAGTAGGTTGCGATTGGTTCGCTTCCCTCGCAATGACATTGAGTTTATGTGAGTTTTGGGTTACTATTTTAATCGGCTGCGATGGCGACGCACAGCGAACAATGACATTGAGTTTATGTGAGTTTTGGGTTACTATTTTAATCGGTTGCGATGGCGACGCACAGCGAACAATGACATTGAGTCAATGAAAATTAACGCCCTGTAAATACTCGAAATAGCCACCCAAACAGCATCACGCTCAAGAAAATTACACCTCCGACAATTAACGTCAAACCTAACAGCAAAGCCGCCACAAATAACCAATCGGCTTTTTTACCAGGTTCGGGGCTACCTAAATGAGCGTCTAGCAATTCTATATTTTTGACATTAGCTTTCCAAGCCACATCAAGCAAGTCTCCCGCAACTGGTACAGTGCCTGCAACTGTATCAAATACGATGTTAGCAGCCATTTGGATTAGGGTTTCTTGCGGTACTCCGAGTTGCGCGGATTTGAAGACTACGTAACCTGCAAAAATCGATCCGATTAAATCGCCGCCGCCCGGTATAAGTCCTAATATCGGATCGAGTCCGATGCGGTAACGGGTGCCGGGAATGGGAATTGCGCTGTCGAGTAAGTGGCTGATTTGGCGGAGACGCCGCAAGGATGCAATCTGGGATTTGTTGGGAGTATTTTCGGCGGAATTTTGTATGGGAGAACGTGACATTTTATTGCTCCAGATTGCGATATTATATTGATTCCGGCTTAAATACCGCCTTTATATCATGGGCGGGGGCGGGTTTATGAGATTGTCGATTATCGGCAATTATTTTTGGTGAACCCGCCCCTACAAAATTTAACATCATACAAGTCCGAATACAGAGAAACCCGGTTTCTCTTCAAAACCGGGTTTCTTGCTGTTAGCTGCGGGCTTTCAGTTTAACTGGGAAAGCCCGATCGCACTTTCTCTATTTGCCTTCAGTGAAGTCGGCGTCAATCACGTCGTCGCCGCCGCCAGTCGGGCCGCCAGTCGGGCCGCCAGTTGGGCCTGCGCCGCCGTCAGTCGGGCCGCCTGCTTGCTGGTACAGGTTGCTGCTGACAGCGTAGAATGCTTGCTGCAACTCGGTTGTCAGCGTCTTGATGGCTGTGTCGTCTTCTTTGACGATCGCATCCCGCAAGTCTTTGATCAAGCCTTCAACCTTAGTCTTGTCAGCATCAGGAACCTTATCGCCCAATTCTGCCAACTGCTTCTCAATTTGATAAGCTAAGGAGTCGGCTTGGTTTTTGCGATCGATCTTTTCGCGACGTTCCTTGTCAGCACTCGCATTCGATTCGGCTTCCCTCACCATGCGATCGACTTCATTGCTGGGCAAAGTAGAAGCACCAGTAATACTAATCGATTGCTCCTTACCAGTACCTTTATCCTTAGCAGCTACATTCAAAATACCGTTAGCATCGATATCGAAAGTAACTTCAATTTGCGGTACGCCGCGGGGGGCTGGCGGAACTCCATCTAAGCGGAAAGTTCCTAAATCTTTGTTGTCATTTGCCATTTCCCGTTCGCCTTGCAAAACGTGAATTTCCACGTTAGTTTGGCCGTCTACAGCAGTCGAGAAAGTTTCCGACTTCTTGGTAGGAATAGTGGTGTTGCGGGGAATGATTTTGGTCATCACGCCGCCCAAGGTTTCGACGCCGAGAGACAGCGGGGTAACGTCGAGCAACAGAATGTCTTTCACTTCGCCTGCGAGCACGCCGGCTTGAATTGCTGCGCCGACTGCCACCACTTCGTCCGGGTTTACGGTTTGGTTGGGTTCTTTGCCGAGGATTTTTTTGACCAGTTCTTGCACCGCAGGAATGCGCGTAGAACCGCCAACTAAGACGACTTCATTAATTGCAGATTTGTCTAATTTGGCGTCGCGGATTGCGTTTTCTACGGGGATGCGAGAGCGATCGATCAAATCCGAACAGAGTTCTTCAAACTTGCCCCGAGTCAAAGTCGTGTCCAAGTGTTTTGGCCCGTCTTGAGTCGCGGTAATAAACGGCAAGTTGATTTCTGCTTGAGTAACGCTCGACAGTTCAATCTTGGCTTTTTCGGCCGCTTCCGTCAGGCGTTGCAGTGCTTGCTTGTCTTTGCGGAGGTCAATTCCTTCGGCTCTTTGGAATTCGTTAGCGATGAAATCGACGATTTTTTTGTCGAAGTCGTCACCGCCGAGGTGAGTGTCTCCTGAAGTTGCGAGCACTTCAAATACGCCGTCGCCGACTTCGAGAATCGATACGTCGAAAGTACCGCCGCCCAAGTCAAATACGAGGATGGTTTCGTTGCTCTTTTTATCTAATCCGTAAGCTAAAGCCGCTGCTGTAGGTTCGTTAATAATCCGCAGAACTTCAATACCGGCAATTTTTCCAGCGTCTTTAGTAGCTTGGCGCTGGGAGTCGTTGAAGTAAGCGGGCACTGTAATTACCGCTTGGGTAACAGTTTCGCCGAGGTATTTGCTGGCGTCTTCTACAAGTTTTCGCAGCACTTGCGCGGAAATTTCTTCCGGAGCAAATTGCTTGCCGCGGGCGGGACAGTCGAGTTTGAGGCTGTTGCCGACTTTGAGGACTTTGTAGGAAACTTCAGTGGTTTCGTGGGTTACTTCGTCAACCCGACGCCCGATAAACCGTTTTACTGAGTAAAAGGTGTTTTCGGCGTTCATCACGGCTTGACGCTTGGCAATTTGTCCGACGAGTTGATCGCCATTTTTAGCGTATGCTACTACGGAAGGTGTGGTGCGACCCCCTTCGGCGTTGGCTATGACGGTGGGTTTGCCGCCTTCCATAACTGCGACGCAGGAGTTTGTCGTACCTAAGTCAATTCCAACTACTTTTCCCATAGGGGTGTTCCGGCTCCAATCTCTACAAAATTTTGGTGTTCTATCTGTGCGATAGTCTGGTTATTCAGGACTGCGATTTTACCTCGGGGTTTACGGGTAGTGAGTCCTGCTTTAATACAGTCTTCGATAGGGTGCTTATCTCTATACTGCGGGCGGTTAGACCTTGCGATGAAGGGGTATTTACCGAACCTGTTGGGGGACGGTTGCATCCGTGATGCTTGCGCCGCTACAGCTTTCGACTGCTTTTGTTTACTCTTCCTAATGTACGGGGTACGATCGATTCGGGCATTGTGGCAAACCGTATATGTTGTGTTGTATTTGCCGTCTTGTGTCTATAAATTTTGGAAATGCCTGTTGGGGCGATCGCTTGCGGAGGCTGCCAAATAGAAGTAAAAATTATAAGTTAGAGTCATGAGTCTGACAGCTACCAATTTGCTGCTTGTTTAATTGTACTCATCAGAATAAACAGTGAAAGGGATGTTTCCTGGCATTCTAAGAAACCAAACTTCTGGTAAAACTCCTTTGCATTCTCGTCTATAGCATCTACTCTGACAGCGTAGACTCCTACTATTCTGGATACATCTATTGCTCTAGCAAGGGCGTGAAATAATAGTTGTTTGCCCAGTCCTCTACCCTGCATTGAGCGATCGACCGCAAGTTTAGCAATCAGTATAGCTGGAATAGGATATCTGGGCAGCCTCTGCAGCAGGTCGGCGGGCAAGTCTTCACGTTCAATCACACCTGCACAGCAAGAATAATAGCCAACTATCTGACTGCCTTCAGGCGAAAAAGCAACAAAAGTTTTGGCAATCCCATCTCGATCGTTTTTCTGAGCGTACTGTTTGAAGTACATATCTAATTCTGGATTTCCCGAATTAAATGGATCTTTTTTCAGACTACTTGCACTGCGCCCTATTGTATCTAGCGGATAAATAATGTAATCCACAGTTTATTATTTGTTTGAGTTGCCATAGTCTTGAAATAATTTAATCAGAGCTTCATTAGGCGGAGGCGGATCTAACATCATATCTAACAAAAAGTCCCAGTCGCGCTCGGACAGCTTCAAAACTGGGTTGCCAAAGGCTGCGGGGCCGTTGATCGCAGCATCTGCTTCGGCAATAAATTCATCCAGGACAAACAGGTAAGCCCACCAAGAGAGTCGGGTTTCGGTACTGGTTTCGGTTTTGACGAGCGATCGCATTTTGCTATTCCTCCCGCTACACAGATTTTTTCACTACTATTATTTTAACCCAAAAAGCACAGCGACAGGTTTCAACCTGCCGCTATAAAAACAGTTCGCCTAATGACTACTGTCCCAGGTCAACTGACTACTGACTAATGACTACTGACTAATCAGCAAAGCTGCGGGAAAGTAACTGAGAGCATCACCAATTGCCAGCGTACCGTTACTTTCAACTGGCCCATTTGTAATCGCATCTTTCCAAACCGACGGCATTTTCTCCGACAATTCCAGATTAGTATCTTTCCAGACTTGTTTGCCGATCGGCATTTCTTCCGGTTTGACAACTCCCGTCAAAAACCGGGGAGCGATCGCAATAACCGTAGTATCTCCAAAGCTTCTGGCAAAGGCAACAACATTATCTTTAAACCTGCCCGCTACCAGCAGGGGTCGATAGTCGCCGGAGCGAAAAACTTCCAAGTATTTTTTTCTCGCTTCTAGGACTCTTGCCGTCAAAAACAGCTTAATTCTCGCATCTTCCCGCGTCCTAATCAAATCTTCCACCAGTTGCAAAATATCAGTCTGAGCTTGCTGTTTAATTTGCCGCAAAACCTCAATTCTGCGGTCAAAATCAACGGGACGGCGGTTGTCCGGATCGACGTGGCTTAAATCCCAGAATTCCGTGCCTTGATAAATGTCGGGAACCCCGGGCGCCGTGATTTTTAGCAGCGTTTGAGATAAAGAATTGAAAATCCCGTAATCAGCTACTTTTTTCCAGAAAGGCGTAAATTTCTTGAGGAATTGATTTTGTTCCGAAGGTTCGAGAACGCTATCGATAAAAGTCATAAAACCAGTTTCGTAGTCGTTGTCCGGTCTCAGCCAAGCCGTATAAACTTTAGCTTCGCGGACAGCTTTAATCGCATAATCTTTCAGGCGATCGACATAATCAGTGTTTTCAATTCCCTCAAATGGAAAACTGCCGATCAGAGTTTGGTACAAGAAGTATTCGTCATTAGTATTGGGAACCATTCGATTCACAAAGTTGACTTTCTTAGAAGAGTTTAGCTCTCTCCAAGACCTGACTTGCTGTTCCCATTCATCGGGAATTTCTGACAAAACGTTAATTCTGGCTCGCACATCTTCGCCGCGTTTGGTATCGTGGGTAGCTGTAGCATTCATTTTGTGCGGCCAAGCGGCTTGCTGCTTTTGGTTGAACTCGTGAAAATCCGCCAGCGAAACGCCGAACTGACTGGGGTTTCCTCCCACTTCGTTGAGGGATAAAAGTCGGTAGTAAACGTATAAAAGCGTGTCTTCAACGCCTTTTGCCATCAACGGGCCTGTCAACTGCTGGAGTTTCATTACAAAGTGCCGGCGCTGCTCTTTTTGTTCGGCTGTTAGGGTTTCTTCTTCTTCCAGCAACAGCACCGTTTCGATAAATTTAAGTTCTTTGAGCAGTCGCGGTACTTGTTCTTTAGCGTGGGCGATCGCATATTTTACGTAAGTGCGATCGGACTCTCGCAAACCATCTTGATTGATGTAAGTTCGGTACACTGGAAAAATCGTTAAAACAGCCGCCAGCGCTTTTTCCAAACCGGGACGAGTAAAATCGTTTCCCTGTCTCGATTGACCGGAGATATTCTTCAAAAGTTGAGCCAAATTGTCTACATCTCCCGCCAAATTTTTCTCAACAATCAGCCCTTTTTTATCTAAAAACAACTGTTCGTAAGGAACATTCAAGCGAGTAAATCTCTGATATATTTCACTAAATTGCTGTTCGCGATCGCACCGACAAAAAACGCCGTTTACGTAATTCAAAAAGTCGTAACCGCTAGTTCCCTCAATCGGCCAATAAGACGGCAAATCTTCCTCGTGTTCCAGAATCTTTTCAACAGTAATGTAAGTGTCTCCAACTCTCTCCCGGAGGCGTTTCAAATATTCTGTGGGGTCGTAAAGTCCGTCAATGTGGTCGATTCTCAATCCGGTAAACTTTTCCTCTTCCACCATGTCGAAGATCAGAGCGTGGTTTTTGTGAAAAACTTTAATCTCTTCAACTTTTACCGAAATCAGTTCGTTAACTGTAAAAAACCTGCGGTAGTTGATTTCTTCAGCCCCAACTTTCCAGAAAGACAGACGGTAAAACTGCTCTGAAAGCAAATCGTCCAGCAAATTAAAGCTTTCGGGATTGCCCTTTTCTCCGTTAAAAAAATTGATGTTTTCCTCGATAAATTCCTGCACGATGGGATTTTGATTGTAGAGTTCCCACAGCAGTCCTTTGACAAAAGCTATCTGATCGTATCTGGCTTTACCTTTAGTTTCTGAAGGGGTATTTTTAATCAAATAAAGAATTCCCAGAAACTTGATAAAATCTGGATGGCGCCGGCCTAATTCCCTGCCTAAATGCCCCAGATTATGACTGATAAATTTAGCATAAGATTCAATTTTTACAGGCAATTGTAAACTGTAGTAATTGATGGTCAGCCCAATTTCGCTGTATTTGAGTTGAATCTCGCCATTTTCCAGACACTCTCCATAAAAATTGCCCAGCAGCGGAGCCAGCACTCGACCCCTAAGATGTTCGTAAGCGTGATTCCATTCAATATCGAAGTAATCGAAATAGTCGGAATCCGGCCCGTGTTCCAATACGTCTAACAGCAACAAGTTTTGAGTGTCGTAAGCCATGTGGTTCGGGACAATATCTTGCAGCCATCCCATGTTCCGTTTCTTGATTTCGTATGTGAGCGCTTCAAAGTTTTCTGAGGTGCCCAATTCGGGATTGAGCTGATTTGAATCAACCACATCATATCCGTGACTGCTGCCTTTTCTGGCTTTAAATATCGGTGAGGCGTAAACGTCGGTAATTCCTAATTCTTCCAGATAGCTCAGGATTTGTTTGGCGGCTTCAAAGTTAAAACCTGCATGAAATTGAATCCGATAAGTTGTTGTGGGAATTCTCATGATGTTAATTTTAGTCCTAGTTAATTAGTCGATCGGGTTTTTTGCTTAAAATTAGAAATAGTAGGTTGGGTTGAGCGGTAGCGCAAAGCGTGTCAATAATCACCTAAAAACCTTGAAAAATGTCGCTTTTAGCAGAATTCCGCTCCCCCTAAATCCCCCTGGTTGTTGGGGAGTAGGGGTCGACTTTGAGAAGTCTCTTGTCCCCCCTTCCCAAGGGGAGTAGGGGTTGACTTTGATGCTCTTGTCCCCCCCTCCCACCAGGGGGGTTAGGGGGGATCGGAAAGACTAGGACATCAAAGAGTAGACTATACTACGTTCGATCTAGTTGTTGACACGCTTTGAGCAGCAGCTCAACCCAACCTACTATTTGATTAATTCGTAGAGTGCGAAACTCTGCGGTTTAACAATCAATTCTTGCTCTGAATTTATCTGTTCAGGCAAGCTAGAACCTGAACCCATCCATTTTACATCAGCAGAGTCTAAAATTTTGTGACCGTTGCCTTGGGGAAGTGCCGCCGTAAAAGCGACCTCTTGACTGTTGAAGTTTAGAATGCAGAATATCTGACTGTCATCTGTCCAGCGACGGAGAAATAATATTTTTTTGGCTTCAATACTGGACACTTCTAGACTGTTTTTGTCGAGTTTTTTAAGGGCCGGTATTGTCCGCCGCAGTTGAATCAAATGTTGGTGCCATTCCCAGAGGATTTTGTGTTTTCCTTCTGTTTGTTTTTCCCAGTTTAACTTGCACTTTTGGAAGCTCTCTGGACTCTGGGGGTCTTGAAATTCGCCTCGACCTTCAAAAGCTTTAAATTCTTGCTGTTTGTCTTTGCGGATAGCTTCAATCAAGTTGGCGTCTGAGTGGGAAACAAAGTACAGAAACGGCGCTGTTTCTCCGTATTCTTCTCCCATAAATAAGAAGGGAATGTAGGGAGAAATTAAAACCGTGCCTGCTGCGAGTTTCAATGCTTCAAAGTCAACTATTTGCGAGAGTCTGTCTCCTAAAATGCGGTTGCCGATTTGGTCGTGGGTTTGGGAAAATACCAGAAATTTATCGCCCGGTTCATCCTTGACAGAATTGCCGTGTTTTCGCTTTCTGTGGGGGGCGTACTGGCCGGAGTAGACAAAGCTTTCTTTGAAGGCTTTTTCTAAGTGTTCGCACTTGCCGAAGTCTTGGTAGTAGCGGTCATTTTCTCCGGTGAGCAAGGCGTGGAGTGCGTGGTGGAAATCGTCGCACCACTGGGCGTCTAATCCGAAACCGCCGAGTTCTTTGGGACGTACAGTGCGGACATCGTTTAAGTCACTTTCTGCTATTAAGTAAAGCTTTCTTCCAAGTTCTTGAGAAATCTCTGCGGTGGCATCGGAGAGTTCTTGCAAAAACGGTCTTGCACCTACTTCAAATATTGCTTGAATTGCGTCTAATCTGAGGGCGTCGATGTGATAGTCTCGAAACCAGTAGAGGGCGTTTTCAATAAAGTAGTTGCGCACGCCGTCGCTGTAGGCGTCGTCGAAGTTGAGGGGGTCTCCCCAAATCGAGCCGTATTTTGATGTAAAGTAGGGGCCGAATTCGCGGAGGTAGTTTCCTTCGGGGCCGAGGTGGTTGTAAACGACATCGAGAATTACTGAGATGCCGTGTTCGTGGCAGGCGTTGATGAGTTTTTTGAAGCCTTCGGGGCCGCCGTAGGAGTTTTGGACTGCGTAGGGATATACGCCGTCGTATCCCCAGTTGCGATCGCCGGGAAATTGGGCTACTGGCATTATTTCTATGGCGTTGATTCCCAATTCTGTGAGTTTTTTGAGTTGGGGAATTATTGCTTCAAATGTTCCGGCTTGGGTGAAGGTTCCGACGTGCAGTTCGTAAATTATCATTTCGGATAGCGGCACGCCTTGCCAATTTGTATCTTGCCAAGTAAAGGCGCTTTCATCTATTACTTGGGAGGGGGCGTGGACGCCTTGGGGTTGATATTTTGAGGCGGGGTCTGGTCGGTCGGTTTTTCCTTCGATTTGGTAGGTGTAAAGGGTTCCTGGTTGGATGTCTGTAGCTGTGGTTTGCCAGTAACCTTCTGCGGATTGTTGCATGGGTATCAGGCGTTGTTCTGGGGAGACAATTTGGACTGCTATTTGTTTGATGGTGGGCGCCCAAACGGTAAATTCACATTGGTTGTGGCCGAGGTAGTTTGCTCCTATCTTCACTTTGAGTTGTTCTCCTTATAAAATAGGTGGGTGGTTCGATCGCCCTTTGGGCGCTATCAAATGCTTTGCTCTTAACGTTCAGCGCCTGTTTAGAGGGTAATATTACTTAAAATAACAAACAACTAACTTTAGACAGAGCGATCGAAGGCTAGAATTGTCGCTGGGGCAAAAGTCGCGGTTGGTTATGTCTTGCATTAGAGCATGAATTGGTACTCTTGGCGATCGCCATTCTTTGCTACCTGAAAATAGTTAATATTTCTTGTTTATATAATGTCTAAAATATACCTAAAGGTAGATGGCAAATCAGCGTGAGCGTGTATTCTATGGTTATTGCTTTTGGACGGGAAATCTGCTGCAATCTCGACTCTGCCGAGTCTCGCGAGTGGTTGGTGACAAACGGGATCGGCGGTTACGCTAGCGGGACGATCGCGAATCTCCTCACCCGCCGCTATCACGGGCTGCTGGTAGCCGCCCTCAAACCCCCGCTGGGACGGACTTTGATGCTCGCAAAGCTGGATGAGACGGCTGTGTGTGGCGATCGCGCCTACCCGCTTTATACCAACCGCTGGGCCGACAGTACGATCGAACCCCGCGGTTACAACTCCATCGAAAGCTTCCACCTGGAAGGGACAACGCCTGTTTGGAGGTTTGCTCTCGCCGACGCTATCCTGGAAAAACGGATTTGGATGCAGCCGGGAGCTAACACAACATATATTCAATACCGCTTGCACCGCGCCTCACAACCGATCGCCCTCGCAGTCAAAGCCCTCGTCAACTACCGCGACTACCACCGCACGACGGGCGCCGGAGACTGGCAAGTGAGCCTAGAAAGCTTGACACGGGGGGTTTGCGTGACTGCTTTTGACGGAGCAGCGCCGCTTTATCTGCTGACAGATGCCGAACCAGAGGCTAAATTCCGAGTCTCTGCGTCTTTATACAATTGGTACTACGGATTTGACCTCGAAGCAGAAAAGCGGCGCGGATTGGACTGCTGCGAGGATCACTTGCACGCGGCGACTTTTCACTTCGCGATCGCACCGGGAAATTCTCTCACATTGATCGCCAGCACCGATAAAAATCCCGAACTCAACGGCGGTACAGCTTTAGAAGTCCGTCGCGCTTATGACCGAGAATTGCTGCAAAACTGGTCAAAAGCGAGCGAATCTCCCGACTGGATAAATCACTTAGTGCTAGCAGCCGACCAATTTATCGTCAACCGCCCGCTACCGGAGGAACCTGAAGGCAAAACGATTATCGCCGGATATCCCTGGTTCAGCGACTGGGGACGCGATACGACGATCGCCCTGCCCGGCCTCACAATCTGTACCGGGCGATGGGAAATTGCGCGATCGATTTTGCGGACTTTTGCGCGGTATGTCGATCGGGGAATGCTGCCGAACCGCTTCCCGGATGCCGGCGGCGCCCCGGAATACAACACCGCAGACGCGACGCTGTGGTACTTTGAGGCAATTCGCGCTTACTGCGACTGCACCGGGGACGACGAACTTTTGACGGAACTCTGGCCGACATTATGTGAGATAGTTGACTGGCACGTGCGCGGCACTCGGTATAACATCCGCGTCGATCCTGACGACGGTTTGGTGTACGCGGGGGAAAGCGGCGTGCAACTGACTTGGATGGACGCGAAAATCGGCGATTGGGTGGTGACTCCCCGGATTGGTAAGCCGATCGAACTCAGCGCGCTTTGGTACAATGCCGTGCAAGCTATGGCAAGTTTTGCTCGAAAATTGGGCAAGTCTCACAATGAATACGAGCAGTTGGGCGATCGGACTGCTGCCGGATTCACCCGATTCTGGAACGACTCAACCAATTACTGCTACGACGTTTTAGACGGCCCGGGCGGACACGACATTTTCCTGCGGCCCAACCAAATATTCGCCGTATCCCTGCCCCTTGACTCGATTCCTGGACATTCCCTCAACTCCTTGTTAGGGGGGACGCGCCAGGAAACCCGCTATACACCGTTACTCACGCCCGTGCAGCGGCGCGGCGTAGTGGACGCCTGCGCCCAGGGGCTTCTCACTTCTCACGGCCTGCGCAGCCTCTCACCGCAGCACCCGCAGTACCGCGGCGCATATGAAGGCGACCAATTGCAGCGCGACAGCGCCTACCATCAAGGCACAGCTTGGGGCTGGCTGATGGGCCCGTTTGTCTTGGCGCACTTGCACGTATACAAAAACCCAGCACAAGCTCGCGAATTCCTCGAACCGATGGCACATCATATAATGGCCGGCGGAGTTGGCAGTCTGGGCGAAATTTTTGAGGGCGACGCCCCGCACTCGCCCCGGGGCTGCACGGCTCAAGCTTGGACTGTGGCTGAGGTGCTGCGGGCTTGGTTGGCAATTAATACTGCGGGTGTTTAAATGGGGAATGTTCTGTTGGGTGGAATAGGAGGTTTATGGCATTATTATTAGCGGGCGATATTGGCGGAACTAAGACTATTTTGCGCTTGGTGGAAAGGAATGTTAAGGGTGAAATGAAAGCTCTTTACGAGTTCCGCTATCCGAGCGGGGAGTTTCCCGATTTAGTGCCGATTGTGCGGCAGTTTTTGACGGAAGCTGCGGATCGACTGGATTTTGCACCGGAGCCGGAAAAAGCTTGTTTTGCGATCGCAGGCCCGGTAGTCAACAACAGCGCCAAACTGACTAATTTGCCTTGGCTGCTGGAAGCTCATCGTCTGGAACAAGAATTAGGAATATCTCGCGTCAGTTTAATTAATGATTTTGTGGCGGTTGGCTACGGCGTCTGGGGTTTGGAGCCTGCAGATTTGCACACTTTGCAAGTAGGAAAACCCCGCCAACACGATCCAATTGCTGTTATTGGTGCGGGTACTGGTTTGGGAAATTGTTTTGCAATTCCCGAAGCAAATGGTATCAGGGTTTTTTCCTCGGAAGGGGGACACGGTGACTTTGCTCCTCGCTCGGAGTTGGAGTTTGAATTGCTGAAATATTTGTTAGCAAAACACGACATTCAAAGAATATCGATCGAGCGTGTAGTTTCGGGACAGGGGATTGTTTCAATTTACCAGTTTTTGCGGGACAGAAAGTTTGCTCCTGAATCGCCGGAGGTGGGGGAAGCGATCGCTCAATGGGAGTCAGAAATCGGTAAAAGCGAGAAGACTGTCGATCCGGGGGCGATAATTGCGCAGGCGGCACTCCAAAAGTGCGATCGGCTTTCGGAACAAACAATGCAAATGTTTGTAGAAGCTTACGGCGCCTCTGCGGGAAATATGGCTGTGTCACTTCTACCTTACGGCGGTTTGTACGTAGCCGGCGGCATCGCTGCAAAGATTTTGCCGCTGATTGTAGAAGGGGGTTTTATGCGAGCTTTTACCCACAAAGGCCGGATGGATTTGCTGTTAGAAATGATGCCGGTGCGGGTGGTTTTGAATGACAGTGTAGGGTTAATTGGAGCTGCGGTTTGTGCGGCAGGTCTTTAGTTAATAATTGTAGGGTGCGTCAGCTTAAAGCTTCTCGATTTGTGAAAAAATCAGGCTCGGCTGAGGCACCCTACGCTAACGTTCCTCGCGATCGCACACAATCATACCAAATGCGGCTTATACCAAATCCGGGTTTGGGAACCCGGTTATTCTTCAGTCGGCGCCGGCCGACTTTGTTTGAAGAGAAGCTGTTTCAACCGCCGAAAGATAAAGGGGATATTTAACCCGGATTTGGTATTAATTGACCGCTCAAGACTTCAAACATCCTATAGCGGTTCTCAATTTTCGTGAGGTACGCGGGCGAGCTTTTTCCCGATTACCGATTACCTTTTTCCCAATTAAGTAGGTAGGCGCAAATAAACTTTCGTTATGTAACAGAATGTAAAACTCTCTTGACAAGAGCGATTGCTTTCATAATAGATCGCTACGAAGAGAGTTTCACTTCACTCTAGCAATCTTTGCCCTAAATAGAAAGCCATACATTTACGTAAATAGCTCCAAATTTAGATAAAAGACTTCGGAACCGTCGGGTGCGCGAATTAACTTTTCTATTACCGGAGGCAGTTGCTGTTGGCGGTACAATTCTGGAATTTCGCAGAAGCTTTCTTCGGGAATTTCTAAAATCTTTGGCATATCAGGAATGGGAATTCCCAACCGTTCGCTCTTATTTAAGATGCAAACAATCAGGTAATTACAGTCAGCAATGCTCCGACTGCTGGGAAATATTTTGGATAAATTAATCAGGGTAATCAGTTCTTCTTGGTGCCGGACTAAACTTTGACCGCTATCTAAAAAACCGTAGGGATTAAAGTCTTTAACAACGCGCTGCACCTTTTCTATAGGAACCGCATAGTAAACGTTCCCCAGTTCAAAGGAAACAAGTTTTCGAGGAGGAGTTCTGACAGCGCCTTGTTTCTTGCTGCGAAAGCGGCGATTGTAATTGGCGTGAGTCATGCGATTTTAGATTTTAGATTTTAGATTTTGGATTAAAGAATTGAAGATTTTGGATGAGTTTATGATTGTTGATGTTTGATTTGTGATTGAAGATTTGAAATTATTTTATTTTTAATTAATTTGAGAGTTGGGATTGTTTAACAGCGGACACTTGTCCAGACTGTCAACTGTCAACTGTCAACTATCAACTGTCAACTGTTTAATGTTTGATTAATTTGGGGATGGCTTCTAAAAGTTGGGCTTCGCTGTAAGGTTTGGTGAAATATTGATTTGCGCCTAATTCCATTGCCATTTGCCGGTGTTTTTCGCCGCTGCGGGATGTGAGCATGGCTACGGGAATTTTAGCAAACCGCTGGGTCGATCGCATCGATCGCAACAATTCAAATCCGTCCATCCGGGGCATTTCAATATCGACGATCGCCAAACTGCAATCAAGACCATTTTGCAGCTTTTCCAGGGCATCCAAGCCGTCTTTAGCCTGCACTACGCGGTAGCGGGCACGAGTCAGCATCAGAGACAGCAACTGCCGAATTGTATAGGAATCGTCCACTACCAAAATCTGCGGTGACTGACTCGAACTCGGCGCCATCTGCGGCGCTTTACCGTACCCTTGGGCGATCGAACTATTTGCGGAAGGTTGACCCACCAAATCATCCACATCCAAAATAGTTACAACTTTGCCGTCTCCCAAAATCGTGCTCCCCAAAACCCCGCGAGGCTTGGAGAGAGGCGGCGGCAAAGGTTTAACCACAATTTCCTGCTGGCCGATGAGGCGTTCCACAGCCACCGCCAGCATTCCTTCGCTAGAAGCCAAAACTAAGACGGGAATGTGATCTTGAGTCAAAGGGTCTGGAGAGGGGCCATCGGGCCCCAGAACGCTGTATTCGAGCAAATCTTGCAGCCGCACCAAACGAATAAATTCCTCCCGCCACCACAGCATCGGCTGATTGCCGGCGGTGTGAACTTCCGAAGCTTTCACGTGCAGAATTTCCTCGACTGCATCCAGCGGCACTGCTATTTTATTGCGATCGGTCTTCACCATCAAAGCCTCAGTAATCGACAGCAGCAGCGGCAGTTTGATGATAAAACTCGTACCTTTTCCCAGGCGAGAGTCCACCTTCACAGTCCCCCGCACAGTCCGCAAATTCGTTCGCACCACATCGAGCCCGACTCCCCGCCCCGAAAGGTCGCTGACCTCTTCTGCGGTGCTGAAACCAGGCCAAAACAGAAAATCGTAGAGTTCGGCAATCGAAAACTCTTGGGCTTGTTCCTCTGTCGCCAAACCCTTTGTGACAACTTTGCGGCGGATGATTTCCGGGTCAATGCCTTTGCCGTCATCGGCGACAGTAATAATAGTTTGGCCGCCTTGGTGGCGGGCTTCTATTTCAATTTGACCGCTGGCGGGCTTGCCGGTGGCTTGCCGAACTTCGGGCATTTCGATGCCGTGGTCGAAAGCGTTTCTCACTAAGTGTACTAAGGGGTCGCGCAAAGCGTCGAGCAAACTTTCGTCTATTTTGGTATCGCGTCCCACTAGCAGCAGGTTGACATCTTTATTGTATGTGAGGCACATATCCCTGAGCGCCCTGGGCAAGTGATCGACGGCGCGGCTGAAACTCACGACTCGCAACTGCATGACGCGGCTGCGCAGTTGTTCGGTAATGCGGCGCAGTTGGTCGGTACTGCGCTCGAATTTCATCGCTAAGGTGTCTAATTTGGTGGCGGATTGTGAAATTGCTTCGGCGGTTTCGATGACTTCTGCGGCTGTCGAGTGGAACTCTGTATAACGATCCATCTCTAAGATATCGAAGTGAGCATGGGCGATCGAGGATTTGCCGTTCGCGATCGCGGGAAATTCGGTTTCAGATCCTGCAAGTTTTCCTAATCCCGAATTGCCGTTTCCTCCTTTCCAGTCTGCAAAACTCAGTCTGTCGTATTCTTCTCGCAACTGGCCGCCGAATTGGTTCAAATCTACGATACTGCGGCGGATGCGCTTGACTTCGCCGCGCAGTTCGGATTCTTGCAGTTCCAAGTTGGTGCGGTTGATGACTAATTCTCCGACTAGATTCACTAATTCTGTTAAGCGTTCTAAGTCTACGCGGATTGTCGGTCTTTGCGGGTTGGGGAGCGGGGGAGTGGGGGAGGGGGAGAGGGGGGGAGGGGGGGAGGGGGAGAGGGCCAGAGGCGGGGAGTCGGGGGTTTCGGATGTTTCTGATACTTCTGTTGGGTTTTCGGCGGGTGGGGGGGAGATTTGGGGGAGTTCGATCGCCCTTCCTTCGAGTAGCTGTTGGCGTGCGGTTTGCAGGTTTTGGGCGATCGCCCAACCCTCGGACTGCAAACGTTCTAGAGTCAAGTCCTTTGAGTCGATCAAATCTCTGAGGGGTTCGGCGACTTTCCCAAAATCCGGCAATTGCAGCATTCCAGCCAAGCCGGAGAGTTGGTAGTAAACCTGGTTGAGGGCGGTGACGCTTTTTGGCAAATCTGCCTCGGAAGCTTGGGAAAGCTCGGTTTCCAGGCGATTGAAGACTGGCGGCAATTCGTGTTCAAAAATCAGTTTCAGGGTTTCCGGGGCTGCCGATCGGCTGGCTGCGGGGACTGGCGCAGGTTCGGGCTTGCCGTACTTGGCCTCGAACTGGGCGTGAATTTGGGCGATCGCCTCCAAGTTTTCCGTTTGATCCGGAGTGCTGACATCCGAGTGCTGGATGGCTTCGGCCGAAATCTTTTTGAGAGTGTCCACCCCTTGCAGCAAAACAGTTACAGTGGCCGGTTCCAGGGCCGACAAGTCAGTGCGATCGCGCAAAATGACAAAACAGTCCTCCAGCGTGTGAGCCGCCGCCGACACGTTTGGAAAGCCCAACATCGAACCCGCACCTTTAATCGAGTGCGCCGCCCGAAACATTTCTTTAACTGCCGCTTGTCGCTCTTTCAACTCGGCGCCTTCCATCGCCAGCAGGTGCGTCTCCATTGACTGGAGAAACTCTTGGGTTTCTGCGGTAAAAGCATCTATTAATTCGTTTAAATCGTCATCATTCATATATAGACTAAGACAAGCGGCCAACCGATTTTAGATTTTAGATTTTAGATTTTAGATTAAAGAATTGAAGAATTGAAGAAAGCGACCCCACTGATGAATCCGGGGGCCCCGAACCAAATTGCTCGATCGTCAGTAGTTTTGAACTCTTACCGATAACCGAGGTTCTTGGCTAATCGCTTGAACTCAACGAACTTTCTTTCGTTATTTCCGATTGTAAGCCAAGTTCTTGCCGGACTGCTTGCAATGATTTTCCTCTTTTTGCCTTCGGGCGATCGCTTGGAGGCGGCACATCGTCAGCAGAAATAACTGGCTTTTTTAGAGCAGCCAGGAGTTGGTTTAATTCTTCTTGAAGTTCTTCCACTGATTCTCCAAATGGTGCGGTTTCTTTTTCTGAGCAGGCTGCGATCGCACCTTTATCGTCATAATACACCGTGCGGATTGTGTACCCGCCCTCCTCCAAAAATACTCGATAATCCCAGTACATCATAGCTCTTCCTCTTCTCCTTGAAATATGTATTTATTCCCCGGCTTGGCAGCGATGCGCTCTATACTAACAATTTTAACTTGCTGGTCAACGTTGTACAAAACGCGATATACTCCCACTCTCAATTCCCATTCTGCTGTATTGTTTGGACGCAGAGGTTTCCGGTTCCGCGTCTCGGTAGTGGGTTCATAACAAAGGTTAGCCTCTATACCGTCAACAATTACATTCTGTTCGTGTTTCTTAAACCACTGCAAATCCTCAATCGCTTGGTCTGTAAACTCAATCTCAAACACGATAGCCGCACCCTAAAATATTCCAAATACTGATTAATGCTACCATTCATCATCGCACACTGTGACTTCTTAACGGGAGCATCTTATATCATGTCCGAAAAGGATGACCATAATAAGATTGGTGTCGATCGTTCGGAATGCGAGTCCGCATCTTCTAAGGACTCGCATTCCGAACGATCGACACCTTTGACTGATGACTAACTCCGGAAATTTGCCACAGACTTTTGCAATTTGTCAACAGAACCGGATAAATCGTCCAAAGATGCCTTAACGTCCGAACCCTTTTGTGCAGTCGTATTTGCAATGTCATTGACTTGCTGCATACTGTTAGAAATTTCCTCAGCCGAAACAGTTTGTTTAGCCGAAGCGCGAGTAATATTCTGCACCAAAGCATTCATTTCTCGACTCACTTCGATGATAGCATTGAGGTGAGTTTTAGCTTCGCTTGCTAGCTTAGTGCCTTCCACTACCTCCAGCGTCCCCGATTCCATTGCCTTCATTACGCGGCTGATTTCTTCTTGAATTGTACCGACAATTTCGGAGATTTCTTCAGTAGCGCCGGCCGATCGCTCTGCAAGCTTCCGCACTTCTTCGGCGACAACGGCAAAACCCAAACCTTGTTCGCCGGCTCTGGCAGCTTCAATCGTAGCATTGAGAGCTAACAAATTGGTCTGCGAGGCAAGTTGAGAAATCGAAGTTACAATTTTGCCGATTTGCTGCGAAGATTCGCCCAAACGCTTCATCATTTTTGAAGTAGAGGCGATCGTCAACCGGAGCTCGTTAATACCTTCAACAGCGCGATCGACCGCCAGCCCGCCGGCTTCTGCGGTGTGAGAAGACTGCTGGGCGACTGTTTCGGCGCGCACCGAAACATCTCGCACGTCGCGGATCGAATTCACAATCCGCTCGATTTCCCGCATGATCGCAGATATTTTGGCGGCTTGAACTTCCGCCTGTTGGGTGAGTTGGCTGGTATTGCTGATTGACTCGCCCGTGGCAGATGTTACCTGTTCGGCTAAAGTTTGAATTCCCGTTACCACTTTCCGCAGAGAACCGATTAAGAAGTTGAAAGAGTCGGCGACAGCACCTAAAACATCGTTAGTCACTTCCGCCCTGACTGTCAAGTCGCCTTGAGCCGCGCCTTTAATTTCTCCCAACAATTTAAGGACTTGCTGCGTCAGAGAATCAGCTTCAGCTTTGCGTTCGGCTGCCAATTTTTCCAGTCGTTCTTCTGCCTCTTTGCGCTCGGTAATGTCAAAGCGGATGGCGATATATTTGACTATTGTGCCGCTGGTATCACAAATGGGGGCGATCGTCGAATCTACCCAGTAAAACGAGCCATCTTTGCGCCGATTTTTGATTTCCCCTTTCCACACCAAACCGCGAGAAATTGTCAGCCACATTTCGGCAAAAAATGCTTTGGGATGGTAGCCGGAATTGATGATGCGGTGGTCGCGGTGCAGCAGTTCTCCCATGCTGTAACCGGAGATTTGGGTGAATCTTTCGTTGACGTAGGTAATCGTGCCTTTGAGGTCTGTTTCGCTGACGATCGCAGATTCATCGAGGGCATTTTGGCGCGTTTTGAGTTCTTGCAGCAAGCGTTCCTGTGCCTCGGCCAACTGCTGCATCTGCTGCTGCGATGCTCTTTCTTGGGTGACGTTGCGGCAAACGACTACGCCGCCTTTGAGCGCCCCGGTTTCGTCTTTGAGCGGGCTGCCGTTAATTTTCACCCACAGGCCCTCTGGCTTGCCTGGGTGGCGGGTGAAAAGCTCTACTTCGCGTACTGATTCTCCTCGAATCGTGCGCGCTAAAGGTATGTCGGCTGCGGGATAGGGAGTGACGGCATCGGCCAAAAATAAACCGTATTTGGCCGACCACTCGTTGGGGAGAGTATCTGTCGCACCCATGCCAAAGATATCTTCGGCGGCGGGGTTGAACAAAACAAAATTGCCCTTGGTGTCGGCAGCAACCACGCCGTCGCTAATGCTGTCAATTAGCAGTTGCAAGAGATTGCTTTGTCCTCTAAATTCGTCTTCGGAACGGGCTAATTGGGCTGTTGTTTCTTGCAGTTGAGTAATTCTTTGTTTGCTTTCGGTAATGTCGCGAGCGACTGCATACATAATCTTTTCTTCGGCTAGAGGTCGCGATTTCCACGACAGCCATTTGTAGGAACCGTCTTTGCAGCGGTAGCGATTTTCAAAAGTCATTGTTTCGATGCCGCTGGCTATTTTTGCTGTTTCTGTTAAGGTTTTTTCGCGATCGTCTGGATGGACGAAATCGAGAAAAGATTGGTCTTGCAGTTCCTCTACTCTGTAGCCGAGGGTTGTGGCCCAAGCGGGATTGAGGCGCTTGAATTTGCCTTGAAAATCGGCTATGCACAGCAAGTCGAGGGACAGGGTGAAAAACCGATCGCGCTCTGCTTCGGCTTTTTTGCGATCGGTAATTTCGATCGCCACACCCCCGACACCCATCGGTTTACCGTCAACTCCCGGTAAAGGAAAGTAAGAAGCCAGCCAATCTCGGATAACGCCCGGTTGGCCCAGAGTTGTACCTGAAACCTCAATGTTTAAAAGCGGCTGGTTGTTTGCCAGAACGCCCTGCAAAATCGGCTGTAGAGTATCGACCATTTCGGGTACAACTTCCCTCACCGTGTTGCCTAGGTGTTCGGCAACTGAGACGCCGGTAGTTTCGGCTAATTTCTCGTTTGCTTGCACGTAGCGCAACTGGTCGTCAAAAATAAACATGGATGCCGGGGCGGCGGCGAAAAATGCGTCAAAGCGGGATTGACGCAAAACTAATTCTCGTTCTAGGGCTTTGCGATCGCTGATGTCGCGAGCTTCTGGAATCAGCAGCACGACTTTGCCACTATCGTCTACGATCGGCTTGAGGGAGAAGTCCACTGTCATCACAGCACCCCCAGCAACGAGCACGTCGGCTTCGTAGCGGACAAATTCGCCGGCGGCGGCTTTTGCGACCGCATCTTGCACTTTTTGCTTGGCTTCTGGGGAAATTTGCCACCACAGATTCTCGGCAAACTGGGTGCCTACGAAGTCTTCGCGTCGCAGTCCAGCGACTGTCAGGGCTGTTTGGTTGGCTTCTAAAACGGTGCCGTCGGGTTCCAGCAGCCCCACTAATTGGAACGATTGGTCGAAAATGGCTCGGAACAGTCTTTCCCGATCGCGCAGCATCTCTTCTGCGCGTTTGCGATCGCTGATGTCGCGGGTAACTGTTGCGAACCCCATAGGCTCGCCGGTTTCTGGGTGTTTGACTGTAAATAGGGTGAAGTCAACCGGAAAGTCTTGGCCGGTTTGAAAGTTCCTCAAGCGGAATTCACCCTGCCAAAAACCGTCTCGCATAGTAGTCGGCACGATTTCTTCTTTTAAAATCTTAGAATCTTCTGCTGAGAAGAAGTCATATATACTTTTGCTTTTGACTTCTTCAATATTTGGCAATCCTACGAGTTTCATTCCAGCGAAGTTCAGGTATGTTCCCTGTCCCTCCAGGGTGGCAGTGCCGATAAAATCTGAGCTGCTTTCTACGATTGCAATCAATCTTTGCTTTTCGATTTCTGCTTGCTTGCGCTCCGTGATATCGTTGTTAGTTTCTAAAATTGCTTTGGGTTTTCCCTGTTCGTCTCGCTGCAAATTCCAGCGGGTGAATACGGTAATTTTGGTGTGGTAATTGGTGGTGTGAATCACTTCTCCTTCCCAATAATCCCGCTCTGCTAACTGTGCCGATATTATTTCTAAAGGCTGGGGGAAGATGGTGTGAAATAGATTATGGGTGAGTTGACCCAAAGCTTCTTGTTTCGTGAAGCCGTACATTCTCTCGGCGCCTTGGTTCCAGTAATTAATCGTGCCTTCTACATCTCGAACGATCAAGGCATCGCTGGCGAGGTCGAGCATTTGCAGGTTTTGCTCCAAGATTTGTTCCGTGCGCTTGCGTTCTGTAATGTTGCGGGCGATCGTTGACAGAAATTCAATTTCTCCGCTCTCGGATTTGTGGGCAATAATTACTTGAGAAACCGGTATTTCTTCGCCGTCTAAAGTCTGCCAAATTGTCTCGCCGCTCCACACCCCGTCCCGACAAGCTGCGGGGATGCCGACTTTCATCAGAGTGTCCATACTTTTGGGCGATGTCAGGTCGGAAATGCTGATTGGGCCTAAATCTGAGTCCTCGCCAACTCCCAACATTTCTCTGCCTGCGCGGTTGAGATAGATGCTGCGCTGTTGCGAGTCGGCCATGCCTACCCAGTCGGTTGTGGTTTCTAAAATTGCTTTGAGCCGCAATAGTTCTTGTTCGGATTTGCGGCGCTGTGTGATGTCGCGCGCCAAGCCGAGCATTCCTAAAATGTTGCCTTCTGCGTCTTTGAGGGGCAATTTCAGGGTGTCGAAGGTGTGTACTTTGCCGTCGGCTAAGGTGCCTAAGTCGTTGGAGCCCGGCGCGAGGTGCTTGTCGGCCCGGAAGTTTTGGATTTGGTTTTGGGAATCGGTTTCGGCGTGGAAGTTGGGGAAGATGCGATCGACAGATATACCAATTTCTCCATCGTCTTTGCCGATAATTTCTGCTTGAGTTTTGCCGAAGGCGGCGGCGAAACCTGCATTGACTAGGGTGTAACGGAAGTTTCGATCTTTGACGAAGATGCAGTCTGGCGTAGCGTCAATCACTGTGCGCAGCAAGTTTTGGGAGCTTTCTGCGGCTGCGAGTGTCTCCCGCAGTTGTTCTTCCATTCGCACGCGCTTGGTGATTTCTCTAATGGCGCAAACGAGGACTTTGCTGCCGCAGGCATCTACAAAAGTAGATTTTTTGACGGACAGAAAACGGGTATTTCCGTCTGGCTCAGTAATGGTTTCTTGGCTTTCGATGCTGCTGTTTGCCAAGAAAACTAATTTGTTTTTTTCTTCATATATGTCTGCTTGTTCTTTGGGCAAGAAGTCGCGGTAAGCTTTGCCAATTAGTTCCGATCGGCTGCGACCTATGTATTGACAAAAGGCATCATTTAATGCTAACCAGCGGTGCTGTTCGTCTTTGACGTAAATCGGGTCAGGGATGGTGTTGATGATGTTGTTTAAAAATTGTTCGGAGGCTTTTAATTGCTCTTGAATGGCGGTGCGATCGCGAACTTCCTGTTGCAATAGTGCGTTGGTTTCCTGAATCTGCTCGGTTCTTTCCCTCACTCGCTGCTCTAGTTCGGCGCTTAGCTGCTGCAAGGCCGCTTCTGTCTGTTTGATCTGGGTAATGTCGCGACCTTCGGCGAGGATTTGAAATAGTTCTCCTGTTTCATTTAACAGCGGCTTAAACGACAGGTCAATTACTGTCACCTGGTTGTTGGCTCCGGTGATTTCGTATTCTTCCCGAACAAACTTGCCGGCCGAAACTTGTTTAATGTTGGTTTTTAGGCGCTGCTGGTTGGTAACGGAGGATGCCCACCAAGGTGTGTGCCAAAATTTCAGCCCGAGCACTTCTGATGCTTCCAAATCGCCCAATTCTAGCGCTGTCTGATTTGCTTCGATCAGAGTACCGTCTGGTTGCAATACTGCCAGCAGTTGAAAAGCTTGGTCGAAGATTGCGTGAAATCGCTGGGTAGTTTCGTTTAACGCTTGTTCAGTTTCTTTTTTGGAGGTAAGAATTTGGGTGGAACCTACTAACAACTGGTAGCGGTTGGACAAACTCAAAAAGGCGATCGCCGGAATTACAGTTATCCAATCCCACACTGTTTGCGCCACCGGAGAGTGCGGCAGTCCTAGGTATTCGGCGGCGTGGCCGCTGTGACCGAAAGCGCAGCTCCAAAATATGCCTGCTGTGACTGTGGCAAAAATGTCGAACCCGAATTGACGGTTTCGCCACAAACCTAAGCTGATCAGCCAAGCAATGGCAAAGTAACACAAACAAATGATGCAATTGGCTGCCCCAGCTACCAGCGAGGCGGAGAAGTCGGGGAATGTCAGGGTGAATGTCGTGGCGATCGAGCTATAGAGAAGTTTCATCATAAAATTTATAGTTGGCCAATTAAATGCGGGCGATAGATCGATTTTAGATTTTAGATTTTAGATTTTAGATTTTACATTTACTCCATATTCTTCATTTCTCAATAGTCAACTATCTAAAAACCTCGCTGTCAACTGTCAACTGTCAACTGTCAACTGTCAACTGTCAACTGTCAACTGTCAACTGTCAACTGTCAACTGTCAACTGTCATCTGTCAACTGTCAACTGTCAACTGTCAACTGCCAACTGCCAACTGTCAACTGCCAACTGTCAACTGTCTACTGTCAACTGTCAACTGTCAACTGTTTAATTACCAGCGTTCGGAATGGGCGATCGCTTCTACATCGACTATCATTAGCAAGCGTCCATCTGAATTGTACAAACCTTTTAAGAAGGGAGCTAAGTCGGGACTGACATCTACTGCTGAGACAGTGCGATCGGGATTTAGAGACAAAACTCCTTCGACGCGGGAGACAGCCAATCCCATCCGCATTCTAGACAATCTCACGTCTCGCGGATCGGGCGCTTCCACCACTAAGATGCGACTGCTTGGGTGGTGGGTGTCAACCGGTTCGATGCCTGCAAACCTTCCGAAGTCTGCTGCTGCTAAGATTTCGCCCCGCAAGTTGGTTAATCCCAGCAAAAATGGCAGGGTGTTGGGAACCGGGGAAATCGGTTGTTCTTTGAGGGAAAGCACTTCCCGCACTGCCTCTAACTCTACGCCAAAGATACTGCCTCCTTGACCGAAAAGGAGAAATTGCTTTGTTCCACTTGTCTGATTCCCCGCTGCGGGGGGAACACTTGTTTTCATTGCTGATTTTTTGTTTTTAGTGTAGCTCACAAATTAGGATTTTGCTTTGCCAGGAAAGCCGATCGCTCGCGGCGAGTTTTTGAGCATCAGTTTGCCAGGATCAAATGGTTAAATAAATCGCGGGCTGGGCAACGGGAATGATTGCTATCATTATAGGTACAACTTTTTGGGAATTCTGAAACCCAGTTTTTTCAAAAAAAACGGGGTTGATCGCTATGATATTTTGTGAAAGCTACTGAACACTCGATCTAGCACAAAAGAGTGTGAGTGAAGTCAAGCGCAATTCCCAATTTCCTTTTTCCCAATTCCCTTTTTCCCAATTCCCTTTTTCCCAATTCCCCATTCCCAATTCCCCATTCCCAATTACCTCACTATTAGGAGAAGGGCTATATTGTGTTTAGGCCCAAAGCAGGCGCTGCACGATGTTGACGAGTTGCTGAGGTTCAAAGGGTTTGCTGAGGAAAGCGTCGGCGCCTAAATCGGTTCCCCAAGCTTTATCGATCTCGGTGTTTTTATGAGTACAAAATACTACTGGCAAATGTGCAGTTGCGCGATCGCCCCGCAATTCTCGGATCACTTCAAATCCGTTCATTCGCGGCATCACTACGTCTAAAACGACCAGATCCGGGGGCACTTCTCGGATCAGGGCGATCGCTTCTTCGCCGTCACCAGCCCGGATCACGTCGAGTCCGGCATCTTGAAGAATGCGGCAGATGATTTCCAATTCGCTGGGAACGTCGTCCACTACTAAAATTTTTGACATAATTCCACACTTCCTTATTGTTGTTGACGGCGGACTATTCAGGATTCAGAAGCTGCTTGCGCGATGGCGATCGCCCCGCGAAAGCTACGGCTGTTTGACGGAGCCGCTTGGCAAACAAATAAATGCACTTCTAAATACAATATAGCCGGTCAGATGGCCCAAGGGAGGAGGGAAGTTCGGCAACGGATTGTATAACGGATGCAAACGGATTTTGAGGAAATTGGGAATAGGGAATCCCCTATTCCTAATTTCCTCAATTTAAGCTTCGATAATTACTCGCAAATTACCGCGTTTTTTAATCACCCGACAAGCGGTGGATGAACCCGATCGCTCTAATTCCAAATCCAGCAAAGTTGAGCCTATTCTTAAGTTGTGGAGCGACAGTTTGTTAATCGATTCTGGCAGTGCCGGATCGATAATTCGCAGTTGGTTGTTAGGGGCATCGGGAACTAAATTTAACATCATTTGCAAGAGTTGAAAAATACTGCCCGTTGCCCAAGCTTGGGGCGAGCAAGCTACAGGATACTGCACGGGGCGATCGCTCTCGCTGTTGCGCTCGCAGCCGCAGAAAAGTTCGGGGGGACAGTAGGGTTGCAGCAATGTCATGTCAATCGATTTTAGATTTTAGATTTTAGATTTTAGATAGACCCCACGGATAAATGCGGGGGACGCAAGGATGAGCGTTGAAGATTTTGGATTGATTCCACGGATGCAAGTCCCTGGCGGGTACCACCTTTGAAATTCAAAGGTCAAATAAGCCTTGAGCTACTTCTAGGGCTTGTTCGACGCGGCGATCGCGATCGCAGTCCCATAGCTGTCAAAGCGTTGTCGTGGGGCCAGACTGAGCCTGTGTGGTAGCCTATGGGATTGTAGGCGGGAGATTTTGACGATAGGGTGCGAATTCCCCAACCGCTAAACATATCTGGGGCTTGCAATCTTTCTGCGACGCTTTGAGCTTTTTCGGGCGAGAAAATGCCGAGGTGCAAACAGTGTCCGGGATTGGATGAAATGCTGTCTGCGGGTTTGCCTTCGCCGTCTAATGCTAGGGCGCAATAACCTAAATCTTCGATCCAAAAATCGCGGTTGAATCGGGTTTTTAGGTTTTTTGCTTCTTCTAGCCAGCGATCGCATAAATCGATGCGTTTCTTGATGCGGGCAATCTCTGCCAGCCGGATTTTGGCAGCGCAAACGCAGGCTTGGACTTCGCCCATGGCGATCGCTCCTTCTGCCATTACGCCCGATCGGTTGACGATGCAATCTCCCGAGTCTTTCGGGCCTTGATTTGCTAGGCCGCGCTGGGACTTTTGGTAATAGCTGAGGTAGCCTGTTTCCGCGCATTTGCGATCGATCCATTCCATCGCTGCCAAGGCATTCGGCCACAAAATATCTAAAGTTTGGCTGTCGTAAGTCCAGGCGTAATATTCAGCATAAAGCATCAACCACAGCGGCGTTGCATCGACTGTTCCGTAATAGGGAGTGTGGGGGATTTCGTGACAGCGAGCCATTTCTCCCATGCGAATTTCGTGCAGTATTTTGCCCGGTTCTTCGTCGCGCCAGTCGTCGGTTTTACCTTGATAGTGAGCTAAAGTTGTTAAAGTTTCTCGGGCTAAAGTAGGATCGAGAATTAAGATTTGAGAAGCGGCGATGATGGAGTCGCGGCCGAATAATGTTGAGAACCAGGGAACTCCGGCTGAAATTGCTTTGCCTTTACCAAAGGTTTGCCGCAGGGAATAAATGTCTTGTTCGGCGCGTTTTAGGAGTCGGTTAAAGGTGTTTTTGTCCGAGTTAATTCTGGTAATTTGGCTCAGCCATTTTCGCTCTTCTAAAAGTTCCGCTGCTTTGGCTTGAATTAAAGTTACGGGAGTGCTGACTTTGGAGATAGATTTGCCGTCGATCAGCATTTTGAGCCGATATCCCAATTTGATTGCTTGGTGGGATTCTAGGGAGATGCGCCACACTGCTGTGTTGCCTTGAAACAGTGCTGGCGGTTGGTTGTAAAACTCGATGCGAGATTCCATTACCGATGCCATCATACCATTTTTTTTAGCCTAGTGCCAACCAAAAATTAGATAAATGAAAAACTTTTAATTTTTCTTAAAATGACCGCAAAAAGTGAAGCGATGGGTAAAAAATCAGCATAATATCTACCAACTTATATAGCAGTTTTCACTCCCTAAAATACAGCTTTAGACACGGCACTGCCTTTCGTAGTGTCAACAATCGCCTAAAACCCATGAGAAATCTCGGTTATAGCAAAGTCTCGCTCCCCCTCGCATACCCCCTACTCCCCCTCCCGGGGGACGCAAGAATACTTCTTGTCCCCCCCGGGAGGGGGGCGCCAGGGTGAAGAAGCCTCAATCGCCAGACAGAAGACCGGCCCTACGTTTAACCTTAAATTGACACTTTCCCAAAGGCAGTGCCGTGTCCTTCTTCCTCCTGCTGCTGAGAGTTAAATACTGGTTGAAGCACAACTAAAATGACAATTAAACTCAGGTAAAAACCGGGCATTTCCGCAAACAACCCAGCTTCTTAAATGTTGTGCGTAAATTTTAGATAAGTAAACCCGCCGTGCGTTTAATTTGTCCTCGCGCAGCTATCTGCTGTGCATTTCTAATTCAGTCAAATGATGCGCGTGACCGTTTTGGGAAAAGCGATATTTTAAAATTTGTCGGTAAACTGCTTCGTAGCCATCGACCATTGTTTGAACGCTGAAGCGATCGATCGCGTGTTGGCGGCAAGCCCTGCGATCGAGTTCTCGGGCCGGTTCGATGGCGGCGATACATTCTGCCGCGCTTTCGCACAGAAAACCCGTTTTCCCGTGAACAATTACTTCGGAAGTCGAGCCTAATTTCATGGCAATTACGGGCGTTCCCGTTACCATTGACTCAATCATGACTAACCCGAAAGGTTCGCGCCAAGTAATGGGAAATAATGTCGCGACTGCACCTCCCATCAGCAGGCTTTTTTGGGCGTGGTTGGCTTCGCCTAAATATTCTATTTGTTGGCCGTCAATGTGCGGCTTGATTTCTTGCTGGAAATATTCGCGATCGACAACATCAACTTTACCTGCCATCTTTAAATGCCAGCCGGAGGTCTTAGCAATTTCTATTGCTAAATGCGCCCCTTTTTCTGGTGAAATTCGACCGAGAAAAGCTAAATAAGCAGGATTGTCCGGCTGCGCGTGAAATTCGTAGGTGGCCGGATCTATGCCGTTATAAACTGTGGCGACGCAGTTGAGATTTAGTCTATCTTCCCGCTGAGAGTTGGAAATACTTACATAGGGCTGAGTGCGGGCGTAGCTAAACATCTTCTCGTTGTCGGGGGTAAAAATGCCGTGGAGGGTGTGAACTGTGGGCGTTTTTACTAAGCGCGAGTAAGACAAAGCGGCGCCGCCTACGTGGGAGTGAATGATGTCAAATTCTCCGGCTTTTTCATAGACTTTGCTCAGTTGCAGCATCTCGTAAATTCCGTATTCTTTAACTGTGGAATCTAGACGCAAAGCTCTGGGGTGAATTGATTCTAAAGTAGCAGAAGTAATTGAATCGCCGGAGGCAAATAAAGTGACTTCATGTCCCCTTCTCACTAATTCGTCGGTCTAGAGGCTGACAACCAGTTCAATTCCTCCCTAAGCTGGCGGCGGAACTCGCTCTGCTAGGGGGGCAATTGGGGCAATTCTCATCACAAACCTTCTAGTTTTATCTACTGTAAAATTTGCTACGCGAGAGAGGGTTGTTGCGGTAGGTAGTGCTGGCAACTTCTCTTAGCTTGAGAGTTGTTGTCGCGTACCATCAAATTTAATAACACTTTACAAATTTAGTCTATGCTACCTGAGAGGGAGATTGTGATTTCAGTTGACAGTTGACAGTTGACAGTTGACAGTTGAGTGCGACCTCTACCTGGAAGTCCGAGGATTGGAGTAATGAATAGTCTGATTTTAATTTCTCAAGGGATCTCGGGCTTTGGGCTTTAAACCAATTCTTTCGGGTAGCCCGATCGCACTTTTGTCATTCTTTTTTGAGTTCACAGGGCTACTGCCGCACGGACAAGCTGAATTGACTTCTGCCGAAAGAGAGAATAACACGCAACTGAGCGATTTTTCCCAGTCGCATCCTCCCTGAATCTCGAAATTTGTGTAAAATATTACAATCACAGAACTTACGCGCGGGCGATCGCCAAAACCGGGTTTTTCAATTATGAGCGATCGCGCACTCGCGAGAGATTTTTGTAAAAAAGTCGGTTGATGCGCCCAGAATTGTATAATGCTAGTGCAGCAACTTTATGGGAAATAAATTATAAATATGAGCGTTGAGTTTCGCGAGATTCAACTGCCGCCAAACCCCAGCCAGCGGCAACCAGAAAAAATGAAAAGTGCTGGAAATTTTGCACCGACAAGCAAGCCAAATGTTCCCCAAGTGAAAGCTGGCGATCTGCGAGGGATGGCAGAAATTATTGCAGATATTCAGAGCGATCGCTCTGATAGCATTACTCCTCTGGAATGGACTTATTGCCTCTGGGCAAAAGCTGAATGGGACATCAAAAACCCCGATCGCACTCAAGAAATATCTCAAGCTATTTGGCTGGTAGCTCAGAACAATTCGCGGCTGAAACAGCAGTTGCTGTGGCGTTTGGCTCTCCATCACAGCCGCCAGTTAGAAAATGCTGTTTCCAGCAATTTTCCCGCGCTCGATCGAGCTTTGGTAGAGTGCTTTGCCGACTTTGCTAATACAGCGACTGGTACCGATGCTCTGCCAGTACAAATCATTAAAATACTGACCCGCGATTTACCGGATTACGAGCTAGCAAAACTGAGTTGGCAATACCTGAAAACTCCTGCGGAACTGTTAAGAAAAGCTCAGTTACCCGCAACAATTCCAGTAGTAGAACGCGCCGAAGCGCACCTGGCGGGAATTTTTGCTAAAAATCAGGTTACCGATTTGTCGGGGGTAGAATGGCTGCTCAGGTGCTTGAAAGAAATGCCGGCGCCGCAGCAACTTGCAGCAGTTGAAGAGTTGTTAGTGAAAATTTCGGCTGATATTCTCAAAAATCAACGGCCGAAATTGGTTGAGTGGGTGCGAGACGAATATTATCCGAAATTGCAGTTACTTTCGGCTCCCGCCCAAGAGTCGCTGAGGCGATGGATTGGCGGACTAAATTACAGTTATTTCCAAAAAACAATCGATTTGGTGGCGCGGATGCTGCGGCTGTCTGATGCGGAAATTAAGCAGTTGGAGGAGCGCCGGGATTTTTGGGCAAATTATAGCGATCGCATTCAACGAGTGCGCTTGCTTTTGCCGCAGTCGTCTGTAAGTGCGATCGGCTATCAGTTGCAGTTTGATGTGGATATCTTACCAGAAGACGGCGCTCCTCCAACTGAAGTTTGCATTTTTCAGTTGGAGGGCTATTGTGCGATCGAGTTTTTCCGGGGAACCGGCGCCGAAATTCGCTTGATTAAGCGAAGTAAAGAGAGCGATCGGCTGTTGTTTGCTAAAAAAGAACTGTCAATTAAACGGATCAGAAAATTAGGCGGCGAAGTTCACGATCGCGTTTTTATGTGGCAGAGTTCTTGCGAAAAGTGGCTGAGACCGAAAAAAATTGTGCCCAATGAGGGGACTAAATCTTTTCAGGGAATGTCGCAGTATTACGGCAAATATGATGCTGTAAATGGCTTGAGAATGCCGGAACCTCAAGAACAAAAAGAGCGGGAAGTTTTATTGAAAAAATGGCAGAAAGAAATGGAATCTTTGTCATAATGATTGCGACTAATCAAACCTGTCCCATTTTCCGCGGTAGAAGAGTTTTGGCTTGACCGAAATTGCCACAAACGTGCGATCGCCATCCTTGAGATCGATTGTGCGCCCAGCCGAAAAGACTGCTGCAAGATGCGGTCAGATTCATCGGTGAGAGAGATACTGCGATCTGCTATAATAAAGGTTGAGAGAAAAAGAACACCGATAACGCGAAAACATGGTTGCCATCCAGAGAAATCTCAACATTCCCGCCCTAGAAGCAGAATACAGTCAAAAAACACCGCGAGAAATTCTCAAATTTGCCCTAGAAAATTTTGATAATATCTCCATTTCTTTCAGCGGTGCCGAAGATGTAGTTCTGATCGATATGGCATCAAAAATTACCAAAGACTTCCGCGTTTTCACCCTAGACACCGGACGATTGCACTCAGAAACCTATCAGTTTTTGGAGGAAGTCAGAAAACATTACGGCATTAAAATAGAAGTAATGTTTCCCGATGCAGCAGAAGTACAAGCCCTAGTAGATGAAAAGGGATTGTTTAGTTTTTATCAAGACGGTCACAAAGAATGCTGCGGCGTGCGCAAAGTCAGGCCGCTGCGCCGCAAACTGAATACTCTCGATGCTTGGATTACCGGTCAGCGCAAAGACCAAAGTCCCAGTACCCGCAACCATATTCCGGTTATTGAAGTTGACAGTGCATTCTCAACTCCCGATCGCGAATTAATTAAATTCAACCCCTTAGCAAACTGGTCTTCGGCAGAGGTTTGGGAATACATTCGCGCTTTGGAAGTGCCTTACAATAAGTTGCACGAACGCGGTTTTGTCAGCATTGGTTGCGAACCTTGTACGAGACCGGTATTGCCCAACCAACACGAACGCGAAGGTCGCTGGTGGTGGGAAGAATCGACGGTAAAAGAGTGCGGTTTGCACGCAGGGAACGCACAAAAATAGTAAATGAATTCGTAGGTGGGCCGTAAGCACATTACCAAAGAATTCGCATACAAATTGTAGCTAACCGTAGGGTGTGTCAGGCGTAGAATTATTGATTTTTTGTCAAAACATTCAGCCCGCTAAGCACCCTACAATAACTATTGTATAAGGTGCAAAGCTGTGAGATTATCGATCTTTGTTTAAGAATTTTCGATAGCGACACACCCTACGGCTTCGTTCTTCCTTCTTCCTTCTTCCTTCTTCCTTCTTCCTTCTGAAAAGTTTTTAAGCCAGGTACTTATGCTCGCCTCAACTAGCGAATTGCTGAACACGGCCCGGAGAAACGCTTATGCGATCGGCGCTTTTAACGTGTACAATCTCGAAGGAGTAAAAGCCGTCATCGATGCCGCCGAAGCGCTGCAAAGTCCGGCGATGCTGCAACTTCACCCCAGCGCCCTCAAATACGGAAAATCGCCTTTAGTCGCGCTTTGCATGGAAGCCGCGCGCAAGTCTGTAGTACCGATCGCAGTACACTTAGATCACAGCACTTCAGAAAAAGACATTCACCTCGCCCTAGCCGCCGGTATCAAGTCAATCATGGCAGACGGTTCTCCTTTGTCCTACGAACAAAACTTAATATTTACTCGCGAAATGACTGAGTTATCGCACGCTAACGGTGCAGTAGTTGAAGCGGAAATCGGCAGAATTAGCGGCACGGAGGACGGTTTGACGATCGAAGAAAAAGCGGCCAAGATGACCGATCCAGTGGAAGCAGTAGACTTTATTGCAGCAACTAAGGTGGATTTTTTAGCCGTTACAATTGGCAACGTTCACGGTAAATATTTCAGCGAACCGAAACTCGATTTTCCGCGTTTGGCAAAAATCCGGGCTTCAGTTTCGGTGCCGTTAGTGCTGCACGGCGCTAGCGGTTTGCCGGAATCTACGATCGATCGATCTATTAAATTAGGTGTGTCTAAGTTTAATGTGAATACGGAAGTTCGCGATGCTTATATGGATGTGTTGAGAACTAGCAATTCTTTGTCAGATCCGGATTTGTTGGAAGTTATGGAAAAGGCGATCGCTGCTATGCGATCGGTGATTTCTGGCAAGTTGCAACTTTTTGGTTCTGCTGGTAAGGCTTATTTGCATCAGTCACCTTATGCGGAAGGATTTACCGCAAATAGTGTCAGCAATCAACAAGCTGAAACTAATCAAGTTATTGTTAAATCTTAAAACGTGTTTGTAGTGAGGACTTTAGTCCTCTCTGGGAGTTAGAAGAAGGACTAAAGTCCGATGCTGCGAACCTGACTTCAGTCCTCTCTAGCGGTTTAAAAATCGATCGGGATCGATGCCAGATTCCCGCAGCCGCTGAATTAAAGACTGCAATTGAGATTCCGCTGACTCGGCGCGCTGCCGTTGCTGTTCGGCTTCAGTCAGAATCCAATTGCCATCAACATCATACCAGCGCAACCACAGGCGATCGACTCCCTGAAACTCCCCTTCCCACAAACCCAAGCCCAAACCTAGATCCGCAATCCACACCCGCGAGTCAGATAATTCTAATTCTTGATAGTGTCCGGCATTCAATGCAAACACTCGCAACCTGTTAGTATAGCGGCTGAAAACGGCATAAACAGGAACCCGCAAAATCTGCTCGTAAACCTCCCATTTACTGGGCGGTTTCTCATTTGTCTGGGCCTGTAAAACTTGCCCGTTACCCGCAGCATTCGACCCAGCGGGCAACTTTTCCTCATCGATATTTGCGCCTAAATCTTCTTTTTCCGTTCCCGGCGAAAGCAGTTCCACAATTACAAAAGGATTCACGCCTTCCTGCCAAGTAACGTAACTCATCCGCAGTTCAGATCCATCGTACAGTCTCGGAACTCCCACAACTCCAAACCAATCCGGGCGTTTGTGCCACAGAGGGTGCTGCACGTCATAATAAAGGTTCATGTCAGTGCCGCTAAATATCTCAGAAGCCTGATAATTCCGAGGGCGAAACGCCAGGGTTAACAACTGCGGCTGCAAATCGTGAAATTCGTCGGGCAAACCTGGTTCCTCCGGGTCTTCGCTAGGTAAATCGTACATCGTCGGCAGCGTTTCTCTGGGCGATCGCGGCGGATCGCTCTGCGGCACAGGATATTTAAAAGGCAGCATATAATATTGAGAAATGACTGCATTTATGCTAACATCATTTTAATACTTGCAGGACTAGCGCCAACACTCTTAGTCCTGGACGCACTCCGACGAAAGAAACCGGGTTTTTTACCCTTATTAAAGGCTACAGTCCTGTTTTTTAGTAAAAAAACCCGGTTTCTGCGTCCAGGACAAACTCTGTCAAACTTGAGTTTCAAATATTTATTTCTCTCTTCCGTGAAGTCTATCTAAAATCTAAAATCTAAAATCTAAAATCGACTGACTCGAACTTCTGTACTATGCTCAACATTCCCCAACTGATTGCTCAAGAACTTGACATCAATATCTCCCAAGTCAATAATGCTCTGGAACTTTTCGCCGAGGGAGCAACTATTCCGTTTATTGCCCGCTACCGCAAAGAACGCACCGATTTGCTGAATGAAATTCAGTTGCGGGACATCTCCGATCGCTTCACCTATTTGACGGAAATCGAAGACCGCAAAAAGTCAATTTTAGAGACGATTAGCTCTCAAGGCCAACTCACTGAAGAACTGCAAGCTAAAATCGAATCGTGTTTGCAAAAAAACGAACTCGAAGACCTTTATCTGCCTTACAAACCCAAGCGGCGGACGCGGGCGACAATTGCGAGAGAAAAAGGTTTGGAACCGCTGGCAGAATTTATCAAGTCTCTGAACTTGCCGACTGCTAAACCAGCCGATATCGAAGCGGAAGCAACCCAATATGTTTCGGAAGAAAAGGGCGTTAAAACAGCAGAAGAAGCTCTCAAAGGTGCTGGGGATATTTTGGCGGAAGCAATTTCCGAAAAAGCTGAATACCGAGCTTATTTGCGAGAGTTTTTGATGAAAACGGGGGTTTTTGTATCGAAAATTAAAGAGGATTTCCCGGAAGGAACTACGAAATTTGAAATGTACCGCAATTACCAAGTTGCAGCGAGAAATGTTCAGTCGCACAATATGTTAGCCCTGTTCCGGGGGGAAACGGAGGGGGTTTTAGATTTAGAACTGGCCTTTGATGAATCGGCGGTGATGGCTTATTTGGAAGCTCAGGAAATTAAAACTAGGATACCCCAAGTTAAAGAGTTTTATCGATCGACCTTGAAGGATGCTTTCAACCGCCTGATGAAGACTTCGCTGATGACGGAAGTGCGATCGCACCACAAAGCCGAGGCTGATATCGAGTCCATTACCACTTTTGAAACCAACCTCCGCGAGTTGCTGCTGTCGGCGCCGGCGGGAATGAAACCGACACTCGCGATCGATCCGGGATTTCGCACGGGGTGCAAAGTTTCCGCCCTCGACGAAACCGGGCAGTTTTTGGAATATCAAGCAATTTTCCCCCACCAAGCGGCCGGTCAAAGACAACAAGCTGGTAAAATTGTCAAGCATTTAATTGAAAAATATAAAATTGAATTAATTGCGATCGGCAACGGTACAGCTTCCCGGGAAACCGACGAATTTGTGTCGGAAGTTTTGGCCCAAATGGACAGAAAACCGATTAAAGTCATGGTGAACGAATCCGGTGCATCGATTTATTCAGCAAGCGAAGTGGCGATCGCCGAATTTCCCGATCTCGACATCACAGTCAGGGGCGCAGTCAGCATCGGGCGGCGCTTGCAAGATCCTTTAGCCGAACTCGTGAAAATTGACCCGAAATCCATCGGAGTCGGCCAATACCAGCACGACGTTGACCAAAAACTGCTCAAAAAGAAACTCGACGAAACAGTCGAAAGCTGCGTCAACTATGTCGGAGTTGACTTAAACACAGCCTCGAAAGAACTGCTGACATTTGTATCGGGAATGACGGCAACAGTTGCCAAAAATATCGTCAATTACCGCAACGAAAACGGCGCGTTTAAAAATCGCCGCCAACTGCTGAAAGTTCCCAAACTCGGCCCGAAAGCTTTTGAACAAGCCGCCGGATTTCTCCGCATTCGCGGCGGCGAAAACCCCTTGGACAATACAGCAGTTCATCCAGAAAGTTATCCTGTAGTGCAGGCGATCGCCAAAGATTTAAGTTTGCCGCTGACAGAAATAACACAAATATCCCAAAAAGTCAAGAGTGTAGATATTAAGAAATATGTCACAGAAAAAGTCGGAGAACCGACGCTGCGAGACATTATTTCCGAACTAGAAAAGCCGGGAAGAGACCCGCGGGCTGAGTTTAAATATGCCACTTTCCAAGCCGGAATTAACGACATCTCCGATTTGCAAGTTGGGATGGAATTAGAAGGCATCATCACGAATGTCGCTAACTTTGGAGCCTTTGTTGATGTGGGAGTGCACCAAGATGGTTTGGTTCATATTTCTCAATTAGCCGATCGCTTTGTGGACGATCCGAAACAGATTGTCAAAGTCGGACAAGTTGTGAAAGTGCGGGTTTTGGAGGTGAATGAGAAGTTAAAGCGGGTGAGTTTGACGATGAAGCTGCAAGAAAAACCGCAACCGCAAAATAGCGCGAGGATTCCGGCCCCGCGCCGGCGCTAAAACTAGCGATCGTATCGTGTCCGATCGATTAACCGCAATCAGATGAGTTCGTAGTGCGCCCGAAAGTCCGCTCTCAGGCTGCGGACTTTCGGGCGCACAACAAAACATTTTTGCAAAATGCTGCGGACTTTCGGGCGCACTACAAACCATTTTTGTTATAGTAATCGACCGGACATGGTATCAACACTACAGACAGATTTTATCGAGCTTTTTCAGATTTGCTAAGGAGCCCGAACAAGTCTTCGGCAAGAGCTTTGTTGCCATCTTTGTCAAGGTGGACACTATCAAACTTAATATACATCGGCGCAGAACGACCTTCTTTCTGGGCAATCTGCGCCCTACCCCGACGGACTGGTTCAGTAGCATCGAGATAGGGCACACCGAGTGACTGACTAATTTCCCCAAGTCGCTTGCCCGCGTCAATAGTCAGCCGATTTTTTGGCACTCGCTGCTCGTTGTCAGAAAACCCGTCAAAAGCCATAAAACGAGCAGGCAAGTAAACTACAACCAACGATCGACCGTCAGCAGCAATCGAGTCCCGGAGTACACTCAAATCTGCCTCAAACTGCTTCCAAGCACGGTCAGCAAGATCGGGAGGCACATCAGCCTGCTTCCAGCCCAAGGCTAGCGTTGCGCCTAAAGGAATTTCCGGCTTCATGTTGTGATGTGATAAACCCAGCAAGTACAAGCCTTTTTGGGAGTTGATTCTCAGCCAGGAAGGAGAAGCTAAAACGCGGGTAATTTTTTTGTATCCGTTTTTTAAATCTTCCAGTTTGGATTGAGGGGCAGGCTCTAGATAGGGATTTTTCGGTGCACCTTTGTCGTCGCGGCGAAACCACGTCATCGAGACCATGTTGTTGTCTACCCCCAGCACTACTACATCTGGTTTGTAGGCCGACCATTGGTTGCGATAAACATAGTTGATTTCTTTGAGGGTAGAACCTTCTATAGCGCTGTTGATATAGGTTGCCTTAGCGCCATTTTTCTGAAAAACAGTTGCTAGTTGAGCAGGCCAAGTATCTTCCGCAGCAATCCCAGTCCCAAATGTTGTTGAATCCCCCATGCCGAGGATGCGCAATTCGCCGGGGGGTTTCTGAATCGGCAGCAGCGGGCCGCGATTTCCGGCGCTGCTGACGGCGATGGGACGACCTCCTGTAAAGTCGCGATCGAAAATGTTATTAGTGTACTCAGGAGCAATAACTTGCAGAATTCCTTCCAATAATAAAGCTGCTAACAATAGCTTTGATAAGTCTACGGTCGTGCGGCGAAATCCGGTTTTTAAATGAGAAAGTGCCCGATCGTTAAATATTGGGAGCATAACTTGTCAATCCGATTAGAACTGGAAGTAAATGAAATTTGAACTTGATGCGCCGGCGAAGGTAAACATCAGCGCGATCGCGATCGTACAAACAATCCACTTGAGCAAATTTGGGTGCATCTGAGCCCAACTCATCCACCGTTGCTTCAGATCCCCCCATTGAACTAGCAAAACTAGGGCCAGGTAGAATATCGGGCGATAGTCAATAGGTATCCGGCCATCAGCAAAGGTCAATATCCGCTGAAATACCACACCCGCACTGTTCAAATCAGATGATGCAAAGAGTACCCAAGAAGTACAAATTACAAAAAAGGTCAACAGCCAGCGCAGGAAATAACTAACTTTCGACTTAGGCGCAGATGAGAGTCCAAACGCTCTTTCCATTGACAGCATTGCCCCTTGCAAACCTCCCCAAGCCACCCAGTTCCATCCAGCACCGTGCCAGAGACCTCCCAGCAGCATGGTGATCATCAAATTCGCATAAGTACGGAGTTGGCCCTGCCGGTTGCCGCCGAGGGGAATGTAAAGATAGTCGCGCAGCCAATTTGACAGTGAAATGTGCCAGCGGCGCCAGAAATCAGTAATGCTGTAGGCCAGATAAGGCCTGTCAAAATTTTTCGGCAGTTCTATACCGAATAGCCGAGCAGAACCGATCGCCATATCTGAATAACCAGAAAAGTCGCAGTAGACTTGAACTGCAAAAGCGAAGGTAGCTAGTAACAACCCCAACCCGGAAACGCTCTGGGGCCCACTAAAAGCCTCGCTGGTAATTGATGCCATCGGGTCAGCTATATAAACTTTTTTCAGCATCCCCCAGATGATTTGGGCAATGCCACTGCGGATCGCAACCCAGTCTAGCGGTGACTCACAGGCCAACTGGGGCATGAGAATCTTGGCGCGGACGATCGGCCCAGCAACCAGATTAGGGAAGAAAATGACGTACAGCGCTACGTCGAGAAAGGACTTTTGGGCAGGTGTAACGCCCTTGTAGACATCGACTATGTAACTTATCGTCTGGAATGTGTAAAAAGAAATACCCAAAGGCAATAGCAGATTCAGTTTAGGCCACGGATGAAATCCCAACAGGGAGTATGCCGAAGCCGAAAAGAAATTTGCGTATTTGAACAGGCATAAAGTGCTTATAACTACAACCAAAAAACTAATTAAAGCAGTATTTCTCTCTCTATTTTTATTTGATGACTCGATAATGCGAGCTGTTATATAAGCTAGCAGGGTATAGAAAACGATTAGGAGTGAGTAGGGTACGCTCCACACCCAATAAAAGGAGTAGCTAGCCAATAACAAGAACCAACGTCTGTATTGCGGTGTCAGCAAGTAATAGACGTACACCACAACCGCCAAAAATACCAAAAATAGTGTGGAGTTAAACAGCATTTTTTGAGTTCGTAAAGTTGAGCGATCGCTAAGTGAATCGTATCTATAGAGATAGCAACCGTCAATAATGTGAACAAAACTTTTTTATGTAACAAATTGCAAAGCCCTGCCCTCAGTAGAGTCAAAGAAAAGAGTATAAGATTTTACAATTTATAATTGGTATCTATCTTTAGGAGGATGTGGTCTAACAATTTTCCAAGTAGACCCCCAGCTCGGGTAATAGATGAGATTGCTTTTATGGCTCGAATGTTACTCTACTTAAATATAAAAAATTTTCAACCTGTTTTTCTTTAATCTAAAATTGTGGTTTCAGTTTTGCACCCTTGATGGCGTTGTACTGCCTGACAAACGGGAAATAGAGCGGTGTGCCGCTGAAAATCTCTCCTCAGTACAAACTATTAGTAAGGCTTGTGAGAGAATCCATCGCAACCGCGAGCTATTTACAGATAGGATGTTTTTTACTATAAACATAAGATAATTTTAAATAATTATAAAATTTTTAGATAAATTGAGCCCAACTTCCGCGAAGGGCGATGGCGTCGGGCCCTCGCCCGTGCTACTGCTATAATTGTGTAGTCCTCACCTACCTCACATTTATATGACAGCAAGTAAAAGCTGCACCTATGTCTCCCCCGAAGACTATTTAGAGGGCGAGAAAGCCAGCCCCATCAAACACGAGTACAGGCAAGGAGAAATTTATGCAATGGCAGGAGCAAGCAAAGCTCATGTCATTATTACGGGAAATGTTTTTGCACTTTTGAGAAATCATCTTCGGGGAAGTGGTTGTATCGCTTACATGGCAGATATGAAAGTTCGGCAGGAGACATCGAATTTTTATTATTATCCCGATGTCGCGGTGAGTTGCGACGAACGGGACAGAAATACTGCTGAAGATTTTATTCGCTATCCGCGCTTAATTGTGGAAGTTTTATCGCCGACAACAGCGGCTTTTGACAGAGGGGAGAAATTTGCAGATTACCGCACTTCAGAAATTTTGCAAGAGTATGTGTTAATCAATCAAGAAAGAGTTAGTGTAGAGTGTTTTCGCCGGAATGCAGAGGGGCTATGGGTGCTTTATCCTTACAGTGAAGGGCAAGAAGTCGAGTTGGCGAGTGTTGATTTTAGCTGTGCGATCGCGGCTTTGTATGAAGATGCGATCGAGATTGGTTGATTTTAATTACTCCTGAATCACTGGAATAATGCGGACTTAGATATTGATATGATTGAACCGCGAAGACGCTAAGGACGCGAAGGAAGAGAAAAGAAGAAGAAGCTGGTTATTGCTATTTTTTCTTTGTGGCTTTCCAAGTGCCGCCGTAGAAGTAAAAAGGATTGTTTTTACTTACCGATTCCCAGCATTTAAGACACAGAAAAAACCACTGCCCCGACTCTTCATACCGGGCGCGGTAGAGAGTCGGGGCAGATTGGGAACAGCGATCGCAATATTTAATCCTGATTCCTCTGGCCATTGTTTCTCAGTTTTAAGCAATAGCGGACTCTTGAGGGCGGGCAAAAATCATTCTGCCGGCGCTAGTTTGCAGGGCGCTGGTGACGACGACTCGGGCTTCGCCGCCGACATAGCTGCTGCCTGCTTCTACGACTACCATTGTGCCGTCATCCAAGTAACCGATTCCCTGGGAGGGTTCTTTGCCTTCTTTGCGGATTTTTAGTTCGATCGTATCTCCCGGTAAATAAGTCGGGCGCACTGCATGAGTCAAATCGTTGATATTCAAAACCGGCAGTTTTTGGACGGTAGCTACTTTCGACAAGTTGTAATCGTTGGTGAGCAAAATCCCGTCGATCTCCAAGGCGAAGCGGACTAATTTGGCATCGACTGTGGCAATATCTTCGTAGTCAGCCGAGTGAATTTGAATCCGTTCCGGATAGGTTTCTTGGATGCGGTTGAGTACATCTAAGCCGCGGCGCCCGCGCACTCGCTTTTGATCGTTGGCGGAATCGGCTACCAGTTGCAGTTCTTGGAGCACGAATTGCGGGATGATAATTTGACCTTCGAGGAAACCTGTTTCTAGCAGGTTTTCAATCCGACCGTCAATAATGCAGCTTGTATCGACAACTTTGGCAGATGCTGGTTTGAAAGTGCCTTCGGCTACCAACACCGTGTCTAAGCTTTTGGGGTTGATCAGCCGCAAGAAAGCGCGGCCGTGGGTGTCTGTCAAGCTGACGCCTGTGAAGCCGAACATGACGCTGCCCAATACTGCGACTAGAGGTTTGATGAAGCCGAACTCGCGGGGAATTGGCAGCAGGAACAGCGGAGCCAGCATTAAGTTCGCTACTAGCAGTCCGATGATTAAGCCGATCGCCCGCGTCAGCAGCATTTCCACCGGCATATCGCGCACTTGCTTTTCTACCCGCCGATAGGTTGTTTGAGCCACTAATCCGAGCACGAAGCCGATTAATGCTCCAAAGGAACCCAGTACGGAACTTAAACCTTGTATATTTGTAACTTGCTCTAGCAGGTTGTTCGGTAGCAGTTCGACTCCGTAATAGCCGATGCCTCCGCCTGCGATTATGAATGAGATAATTATGATTGCGTCTAGCATTGTTCTAGGTTAATGAATTTGTTTACATTATATCTTTCCCGTGCCGATCGTTTTTTCGTAGTTGCGGTCGGATATCGCTATCTTTACTCATAAATTTTCATAAACTTATATTTCGCGCTTGTACCCTTTGGGGGATGTGCTACCCGTGCGCAGGAGCATTTAGCGCGCCCCGCCGCAACCGGGCACAAGGTGGAAATTGACCGCAGAGCGCTCTGTTCGGGAATTGCTGCCGATCGCGACCGGTGCGGGGTTAAACTAAAAGAGCGGGCTCTTTCTTGCTAAGAAAATGTCACAATATACATAATTTTTCATGACGGTTTAATTAAAACTTTAGATTTGAACTTGCACTTTTGGCTGAAGATGTAATGAACCCTACCACAGATTATTTAACATTTGAATTCAAAAAAAGCGTGCAACCATTAAATTCCGGCATTCCCAGTTCGGCTTACCTGCACGTACCTTTTTGTCGCCGCCGCTGTTACTACTGCGATTTTCCGGTTTTTGTGGTGGGCGATCGCAAAAATGGCGAAAATTCCGGCACGATCGTGCAATATGTTGCGGCCCTGTGTCAAGAAATTGCAGAAACTCCAAATTTAGGCGCATCTCTAAAGACAGTTTTTTTTGGTGGCGGCACGCCTTCGCTGCTTTCTGTCAGTCAGTTGAGCCATATTTTAGAGACTCTCGACGGCAAATTTGGGATTGCTGCTGGGGCGGAAATTTCTATAGAAATAGACCCGGGAACGTTTACTTTAGAACAGTTGCGGGGATATGCAGCGGCGGGAGTAAATCGAGTTAGTTTGGGAGTGCAAGCTTTTCAGGATGAATTGCTGCAAGCTTGCGGGCGATCGCACTCTGCGGCCGAAATTTTTGAAGCAGTAGAAATAGTGCGATCGGCTGGGATTGTCAATTTCAGTTTAGATTTAATTTCGGGACTGCCGCACCAAACTTTAGAACAGTGGGAAGCTTCCCTAAAATCGGCGGTGGAAATTGGCCCGACTCACCTGTCGAGTTACGACTTAATTGTTGAGGAGGGAACTGCTTTCGGGCGCTACTTTGAAGCAGGCGCGCAGCCGCTACCAGCTCCGGAAACCGCTGCTGCTATGTACCGTTTGGCGCGATCGATTTTGACCGATGCTGGCTACGAACATTACGAAATTTCTAATTATGCTCGGCCCGGCTATCAGTGCCGCCACAACCGCGTTTATTGGGAAAATCGCCCTTATTACGGTTTGGGAATGGGGGCGGCGAGTTACGTGGAAGGCCGGAGGTTTACAAGGCCTCGCAAAACTCAAGAATATTATCAGTGGGTGCGAGATCTTTCCGACGGCGCTTTTGCAGCTACGCCAAAACTTGAGGGCGAAATCCAGCCAGATATTGAGCGAGAAATTGACCAAAATTTTCAAGTCTCAGAAAATGACGTTTTGTTGGAAACGCTGATGCTGGGTTTGCGTTTAGCAGAAGGGGTTAACCTGTCGGCGCTGACACAAAAGTTTACCCAGCAAACGGTTGATAAAATTTGGGATTGTTTGCAGCCTTACTGGCGGCTTCGATGGGTGGAAATTGTGACTGAGGCTGGGGCGATTCCCTACGGGATAGCTCCGCTTCACGCAACTTTAGGCGAAGGCGCGAAACTGCCGCTGTCGGGAAATTTGAGGTTGAGCGATCCAGAAGGTTTTTTATTTTCTAATACAATTTTAGCTGATTTGTTCAGCAAGTTAGGCGAGGAAAATTAGCTTGCGTCTGAGGAAGTACGCCTCTTGGGGTGGCGATCGCCCCTAATGGCGGAGCCGCAAATTCGACCATAAGAAAATCAAATTGCTCCCTAGCTTTATTAGGTCAAAAATGATATGTTTTATATCGATCCCTCAACAAAACTTAAAAGGCAAACTAAGCCTTAGGATAGACGCAGCGACTGAAATCCGGCTGTCATACTTGAGAGTGACGATTTAAAAAATATCTTGATGGAAACTCTGACTCTCGAACGCAACAACATTCACAGCAATCCCACTCTGGCAATTAGCGAGCGCGGCTGCAATCGTAGTTCTAAGTGTACTTTTTGCGGTCACTACAAACAGCAAAGAGGTTCAGTGGGTCACTGTCAATTGTTGAATGCACCTGTTCGGGGAGGATGGAAATCTTGCGCTTTAGCAATGCCGCCTTTTGCACCTTCTTGGGAACACGCCCAAGGCGCCAATGTTTCGCCTGGGGCATTTATTAATTAACCCAAAAAATAATGTAGAAAAAAATTGCTTAAAACTGGTGATATGCTATATTAAGCTTAGGCCAGTGGTCGAGATATCGCACAATTTCACAAATAAGTTAAAAAGATGAATTTGACACTTAATCAGGTAATTTCCGAACGTGATACGCGCATTTTGTGTTGGTATCTGAATACTACCAACCAAGTACAAATCGCTCGGATTACAAATATACCTAATTGGTATTTTGAGCGGACGGTGTTTCCAGGGGAACGTTTTTTGTTTGAAGCATTGCCCGAAGCTCAGTTAGAAGTTTGCAGGACTGCCCAGACGGGTGGTATTGTGTGCGAACGAATTTTGTGCGATCGGCTGCGAGTTGAAGAGTTAAGCACCGCTGATTGAAGATAATTCCCCAGACTTACTAGCGAGGGATAGAAACCCGGTTTTTTTCAGAAACGGGTTTCTCGGTGTGATGATAAAAACTTAGTTCGCGAATCTCAAACCCAGGTAACTTGCGAGTAAGGGGTAAGGTGCGCTCGGGCCGCGCACCCTACAGATAGAGTGTGTGTGCGTCCAGGACTGAACTTGCGAATAAGCTAAACTGTAGAAAATCAACCGCTGTTCCATACTAAAACCCGATGTCCCTCACCGAAAAAATCCTCTCCCAAGTGCCGGGAGACGCCCTTGGAGGCCTGCTTCATGTCGATCGGCTCTGGGAAAACCTCAAACAAAACAGCGCACCACCACCCCAAGCAGTCAAACACAGCGAACAGCCCCTCGAAACCCTCGACTTCGACATAGTTATCGGCGGCGGAACCCTAGGAATATTAATCGGTACAGCCTTAGCCGTGCGGGGTTGGCGAGTAGCCTTACTCGAACGCGGCATTTTGCGAGGGCGGGAACAAGAATGGAACATTTCGCGCAAAGAATTAGACGCATTCTTAGAACTAAATTTGCTGACGGCTGAAGAGATAGACAAAGCAATAGCCACCGAATACAACCCAGCCCGCATCAGCTTTACCAACACCCCCGACATCTGGGTGCGCGACGTACTCAACATCGGAATCGACCCCGTTTACCTCCTCGAAACCCTCAAACAGCGCTTCCTCCAAGCCGGAGGCAAACTATTTGAAAACACACCATTTAAAACAGCAACAATTCACCCCAACGGAGTTCTCGTAGAATCGGGAAATACCGATTCAGAATCGGCTGCAAATTCATTTAAAACCCGATTATTATTAGATGCAATGGGACATTTTTCTCCCATTGTGCGCCAAGCCAGACAAGGCAAAAAACCCGACGCCGTATGTTTAGTAGTCGGCAGTTGCGCCCAAGGATACCCCAAAAATGACACTGGCGACATATTTGCATCCTTCACCCCAATGCAAAATCAGTGCCAATACTTTTGGGAAGCATTTCCCGCCAGAGACGGGCGCACCACTTACTTATTTACCTACATAGACGCCGACACAGAAAGATTCAGTTTAGAAACATTATTTGAAGATTATTTGCGCTTGCTTCCCCAATATCAAAACGTCGAACTCGAACAGTTAAAATTCCAAAGAGCACTCTACGGATTTTTTCCCTGCTATCGCCAAAGCCCTCTAAAAACCGGTTGGCATCGCATACTTCCAGTCGGAGACAGCAGCGGTAGCCAATCGCCCCTCAGCTTCGGCGGTTTCGGAGCAATGGTGCGCCACCTCAAACGATTGACTCTCGGAATTGACGAAGCTTTGACAAGCGATAGTTTAGACAAAAATTCCATTGCACTTTTGCAACCGTATCAACCCAATCTATCTGTCACCTGGTTGTTTCAGCGTTCGATGAGTGCTGCGATGAATCAGAAAATAGATCCCAATCAAATCAATCTACTTTTGGCTGCTGTATTTCAGGTAATGGAAGAGCTGGGAGAACCGGTACTCAAGCCGTTTCTTCAGGATATCGTGCTGTTTCCGGCTTTGTCAAAAACTTTGTTTAAAACAGCAATCAGCCATCCGGGATTAGTGATGAAAATTATCCCGCAGGTGGGAATAGCTAATTTGCTGGATTGGATGGTTCATTATGTTAATTTAGGGATTTATACGGGATTGCAGCCTTTGGGGAAAGCTGTAGAACCGCAGGTCAAAAATTTAGGGGTGGAACAGCAATACTATTTTCACCGATTGGTTGAAGCGTGGCAATACGGGGCTGGAGGCGATTATTAATTCTCGGTAATTTGGTTCGCAGAAGACCGGGCGGTTGAAACCGCGTCTATACAGACAAAACCCTTCTGGTGCGGGTTGAAGACCAAGCGGTTTAACTCGTTACCAAGCTGAAGCCTGGTAACGAGTTAAACCAGTTAATCTTCTTTAGTCCGCGGAGGCGGACGAAAGTTTGACAAGAAGCGGTTTCAACCGCCGTCTTATCTGATATATTAGTTGTGAGTTATGCAGTAGCGATAACTGCCAAAGCTTGGGGAATCACTCGGAATTTTGCAGGCGTGTGAGTGGTGATTTCACCGTCGGTATTAATCGGATGGCGCTTGCTAGTATTAATCTCAAATTCTTGAGCGTGCAAGGCGCGAACGTTAGGCCAACTCGTATGATTTCCTTGCTTCATAGCCGGCAGCAAAGCAATTATTTCCGACCAATGTTGTGTCTCCAAACTGTACAAATCCAGCCGCCTGTCGTCGATTGTGGCATCTTCGGCAACTGTCATGCCGCCGCCGTAATAGCGGCCGTTGCCGATCGCAATTTGAATGGTTTTAACCTTAAAAGATTGGTTTTTTACCTTAATTTCTGCTCGGAAGGGTCGCGCTGACACAATTGTCTGCCAAGCAGTAAAAGCATAAGCTAAAACTCCCCAGCGCTGCTTCACGTCTTTAGTCAGCCGCTGGGTAATTTCCACGCTCAATCCCAAACTCGCCACATTAAAAAAATGCTTGCCGTTCACCCAACCCAAGTCTATGAGCCGAACTTTACCGCTGGCAATTACTTGACAAGCGGCAGATAAATCTGTGGGAATTTCCAGAGTGCGGGCTAAATCGTTAGCAGTTCCCATCGGCAAAATACCCAGGGGCAATTTAGTGTCTATCAAACCTTCGATGGCGGCGTTGAGAGTGCCGTCGCCACCGCCGATGATTACTAATTCTACTTGATTTTGGTAGCGCCGAATTGTGTCGGGAAGTTCGCGGGCGCGGTCTGTTGATTCTACAATTAACTCAAAACCCAGTGCTTCTAATTCTACAGTGGCTTGAGATAATAGCTTTTGCCCTTTTCGGGAGTGCTGGTTTACTAAAAGTAGAGCTTTTTTCATGTGGGAATTGGGAATTGGGAATTGGGAATTGGGAAATAGGTGGTATTAATTAAAAATAATTATGTCATGGTTGGGTGTGGGTAAGCTTTTCCGTTGGTTCTGCAAAAGCTCTGCTCAACTGCGAGTTGAGTTTTTTTAATTAAAAATATTACAGGTTGATGACTTAAGTGCATGAATTTAAGGATTTAATTACATTTTAGCGCTGTTGGTAGATTGACATCAATCTAAAATAATTGATAATTGTAGCAAAATATAGCTGAAAAGTATCTCGCATTCTCAGCTAGCTGCCATCTACCTCGCTCCTTAAAGAAGCTAAATTAAAATTATGTCTGATATTTTAGAGCAAGCGCAAGCCGCGGCCGATCGCCAAAACTGGCCTCTTTTAGTCGAATGCTTGCAGCAAGTGACAGCCAACAGCAGCCAGCAGCCGGAACAACACATTTTAGAACAAGCTGTCAGTTTAGCAATACAAGCCTTAGAATGGGGGGATTTTCAAGACCGCTGGGAAATTGCTAAAGTATTGCCCAATCTGGGAAATGGCGCGATCGCACCTTTAATTGCCGTGCTCGAAGACGAAGATGCAGACACGGAGCCCAGGTGGTTTGCCGCCCGCATCCTCGGAAAGTTCGTGAAGCCTAGCTATCCCGAAGGGAATCGCCCGGAAGTGATGCAAGCTTTAGTAAAATTAATCGAAAATTCCGACGAAGAATTGAGCCAAATCGCCGCCGAAACCCTAGGAACTTTCGGCCCGACAGCCATAGAATCCCTAGCAACTCTCCTACTCCAAGAAGACTCGCGACAGTTTGCCACAGCAGCACTGGCCCAAATTCGGCACCCCGAAACCATCGCACCGCTCTTAAGCGTAGTCGGAGACTCTCAAGTTGCGGTGCGGGTGGCTGCAATCGAGGCTTTGAGCAGCTTTCACGACTCCCGCATCCCGCCGGTACTGATAGGGGCGCTCAAAGATCCGGCGACAGCGGTCAGAAAAGAAGCCGTGCGAGCTCTCGGAGTGCGCGCCTATTTAGATGCAGAATTAGATTTAGTTAACTTGCTTAAACCTTTGCTTTGGGACATCCGTTTAGAAGTTTGTCAGTTCGCTGCGATCGCTCTTGGGCGGCTGAAAACCGATGCTGCGGCGTACAGTTTATTTGAATTGCTGCGATCGCCCGCAACTGGGGTGGAATTGCAAATCGAAACTGTGCGCGCCCTAGGCTGGAGCGAAACCGCAGCCGGTTTAGAATATTTGCAAACAGCGCTGATCGGGCGATCGGCAGTTAACGCAGAACCGAGCGAATTGACAAATAGCGATCGATTGCCAATTCATAGCATTAATTCGGCTGTTTGTCAAGAGATTGTCGCTGTTTTAGGGCGAGTGGAAAAGCCGGAATTAAAAGTCAAAGCTGCTGAGATTCTGAGCGATTTGCTAGAGGGCAATCATCCGGCTGTGCAGTCTGCTCAAATCAAACAATCTTTAGCTTTAGCATTAGGACAATTAGGAGATATCAGAGCGCTAGATGTGCTAATTCAACTGTTAGCAGACGGCGACAACAGCGTCAGGCTGCACAGCACGGCAGCGCTTAAACGGCTTGGTGCGGGGGAGGTGAGGCAGCAATTAGAAAGTTTAGTTAAGCAAGAAAGTCTCGAACCAAGATTAAAACAGGGAATTGCGATCGCCCTGCAAGAATGGCAAGAGAATTAAGAGCGATCGGATTTGCGGAGAACATTTACCCCTCTTGTGCCACTCTAGTCAGAAGAGGGGTAAGTCCCTAAAAGTCGCATACGCTATCGCCGTTCGAGTCCAGGAAGGTTTCAACATCGAGGGAGTACACAATTGCGTTTTTATACCAGAGGTCTTTCATTGCAGTAAATTTCCTAATATAAAAACTGTGTAATATTGCTTTGTTCAGAAGCCAGGTCACAGGGCTATTTAGGAAGCTGAATGCCACGGGTATAGCTCATCTTTCGGAATATCAGCATAAGTCCTGTTTTGCCCGATTCAAAATCTATCTATTTAAAGGTAGATGAAATATCTCTCAATATAATTAATAAATTACACTTTTAAAATTAAAAAACTGTCGGTCGGGCTGATTACCATTTCTTCAGGAGTAATCGCTACCAATTTCAGATTAGATGTTCATCCAAATAGCCAATTTGTTTAGCTTGTAGCTGCACTGTCTTCGCTCTCTTTCGCCAAGACAGTGCAAAACTACAAACCTTAGTTAAATCGGTCAGCCCTTGTAAGTCCTAACGACATAGGAGCTGTGTTTGCCTTTAGCGATCGCTAATGCTGCCCACTAATCCTCTACCCAATTGAGCAACCCAAGAGAAGTAACAGCTCCAAAAAAGTGAGCGCCAATCAGATTGACGTTTGCCATCGTCACAAAAATATCTAGGGAACGAATCATATTTTCGGGCGCATAAGCTGCTATCGCTTGCGGTTGACTAAGAGTTTTCGCTAGGACTACAGCAACTGTTTCTTCAGAAGCTACAAACGCGATTAATACCCCCACCAAACTTGAAATTAATCCAATCCGTAACGTGTGAGTAATATGTTCTTTGCTGGGATATACCTGGGAGTTTTCCGCGTGCAAAAGTCTACCTAAAAGCCTATAGCGAAAATCCCAAAAAATTCTAAAGCACAGCAATAAAAGACCAAGTATCGCTAAAAACACCCCGAAACCAATACCTGCATTGGTTTGTTCGCTCATGTTGCGACCCAACATAGCAAATAATAAAACAATGCCGGAAACAGCACCCAAGAATAACTGTATCCAGAAGCTAAATCGACTGAACAAGCGAAAAGTGGCGACGAATTCGGTTTGTGTCAGCGGTTGCGACAAGGATTCTGGTTGATTCATTATATACACCTTATTGCTGAATTGATCGTCAAAACAAACGAGGTAAGAAAGAGGTTCTGCTTGTCTTCCTGTCGCAAGCGATCGCCTTATGGTTAGCTATGAGACTTCTTGTGAAAACTCAGTTCAGGACAGGCAGGATGCCTGATGTTTGGGAACTGATTTGGGCAATTTCCGGTAAATAAAAGGTTTAACTCAACACAGCAACTGCCGCTGTGGTTGATTTGATTTTCCTAAAATCCTCCCGGTTGTGAACCATCAACTTCTGGCAACAATTGGAATTTAAAATCTTACAATTTGAGTTAGGTAAAAGTTCTATTGCCCCTGTTCAACCTTTCAAAATCTTGCTTATCTCTCAATTTAATCTAACTAGCCAAACCTTGCCATCTGTCTAATGCCATAAGAAAATATCCACCTGATGGAAGATGATTGAGGAAAAACTTATGATAATGCTTTCAGTTAAGTGCGATCGCTCGAACCATTGGCGATAGATGCTTGATTCCCAACTGCCGCACTCTTTGCGCATCCATTCTTGCAACGTCCATAAGCCCGTTAGGGCAGCTATTGCAGCTCCCAAACAATCCATAAAAATCAATAATCGTATCATTCAGGCTCTCAATCACTTCGGTTGAGAGAACAATACCAGCCGTCCATTCGGCAACTTCCCACAAAGCACCAATCGCAATCCCAAAACAGGTTATTGTTAGCAAATACAGCAGTTTATGGTTGCGAAAAATAGTCAGCATTGAACTGTCTGCTAAAAAACTCAATGCTAAAGTCACGGCAAAAGTCGTGAAAGCAGGAACAATTTCATCATAAAGTCCCGGTTGGTAAAACAGCCCCAAAACCCAGTTTCCGGCGTTGAGTAAGCCAGCAAGCACAAACAGGAAATCGAACAGCATTGGCAAGGGATTGTCCATCACCACAAATGCCAGGGATGCTGCTAAGAATAAGGCTAACCCCAAGGCTTTTTGCCCATTTCCCTGACTAAGAGCAGCTACGATCGAGCGAATATGCTTTCATTAGCTTTGACTAGCCAATGATATTTCATTGTTATTAATTGTACTACTTGATATACTCACCGTCCTTTCATGAACGGTGATTCTTGACGCTTCACTGCAACTTGCTAACCGTTGCTAGTCTTACTGTCGCTCATCGTCCGTTTAGAGTCGTGCCGATACCCCATGCCGACTTTTTCTATATTCCTAGCAGCATTTTCATCTCTGTCTTGTTGGGCGCCACAGTTTAGACAAAGCACTGAACGAATAGACAAATCGATTTTGCCCCATTTGAAACCACAGTCTGAGCAGACTTGGCTGGTAGGTTCCCATCTACTAATCACTTGAAACGTTCTACCAAACTTCTCAGACTTAGCCTCACAGAGAGTCCTAAATTCTCTCCATCCTTGCAGACTAATAGCCCTAGCGAGTTTGTGATTTTTTACCATGCCTGACACATTCAAATCTTCTAAAACGATAGTTTGGTTTTCACTAACGACTTTTGTAGACAGTTTGTGTAGGAAATCTTTTCGAGTGTCGGCAATTTGATTGTGAAGTTTAGCGATTCTGATTCGAGTTATGTTTCTTCTCTTAGAGTCCTTTGGCTGCTTGGCTAACTTGCGTTGCAGTTTACGAACTTTACGATCGAGCTTTTTGTAGTCAGGACTTTCGGCTTTCTCACCATTGCTCATTACTGCAAAGGTTTTAATTCCTAAGTCAATTCCGATACTTGGGTTTTCAGTATCAGTTTGAATTGGTTCAACCTCTACAACAAAGCTTAAAAAATAGCGGTCTGCACAGTCTTTAATCACTGTGACAGAGCTAGGTTCAGACGGTAATTGTCTAGACCGTATAGGCTGCAAATTACCAATCTTAGCCAAGTAGACAGATTCACCCGTCATAGAAAATGCTGATGAAGTGAACTCAGCAGACTGTGAATTTGTCCTCTTTTTGAATTTGGGTGAACCTAGTTTTTTGCCTTTTCGTTTCCCATTGCGAGAGTTGAAAAAGTTTTTGTAGGCAAAATCCAACTGCCTGAGAGACTGCTGCAAAGGAACCGACGAAACATCTTTTAGCCATTGGCGTTCATCAGTTTTCTTGGTTTGAGTCAACAAAGCAGATAGCTTATTGAACCCCGGATACTTTTCAGACTGCTTGCAGATTGCTAGGGAATCATTCCAGACTACGCGAACACATCCAAACAACTGAGCTAAACTCTGGCGTTGTTGGTCTGTCGGGTAGAATCTGTATTGATATCTTGCTTTCATTAAGTATGCTAGTATTGGTCTGTCGTTTAATTATATATTGGTCTACAAGCAATGTCAACCCAATTCCGCAGAGAAAGGCATAGCGTTACAGACTTGCTGATTCATTTGGTCTGCGTAACCAAATATCGCAGACCTGTATTTACGGCTGCAAGTCTTGATCTAATCGAAAAGTCTTTTGGGGAAGTAGCGAAAAAGATGGATTTTCAGATACAGGAATTTAATGGTGAAGCCGACCAGATCCATGTGCTAATTGAGTATCCACCTAAGCTCTCAATATCTAGTATTGTCAATGCTTTAAAAGGAGTGTCGAGTAGGCGATACGGACAGGCTGGTTATCCTAAACCCTACGGTAAAGACGCTCTAGGCGAGTCCTAGCTATTTTGCTTCGTCAGTAGGTGGTGCGCCAGTTGAAATCTTAAAACAATATATTAAGGAACAAGAAAAGCCGGCCACTGAAGAAGGGGTTTAAAACCCAGTTTTCTGATAACTTAAAAATCAAAACTTTACCTCTGTTCAATTGGGAATCGCACTCCGAAAGTCGAGCCGAGTCCTTCCCCGGGACTTTCGGCCCAGACAGTGCCGCCGTGGAGTTCCACCAGATGGCGGACGATCGCCAATCCCAGTCCCAGCCCGCCGTAATTGCGCGTAGAAGTGCTATCAGCTTGGCGGAAGCGATCGAACACAAACGGCAAAAACTCCTTGCTGATGCCAATTCCCGTATCGCTGACGGCGATCGCCACAGAGTGAACCGGAGACAAAGACAACATGGCACTACCCGCCGATCGCGGTTCCCCCTCCTCCGAGAGCCTGATTTCCACCCGACCTCCCGGCGGCGTAAACTTAATCGCATTCGAGAGCAAATTCCACACCACCTGCTGCAAACGAGTAGCATCGCAGTTCAAAATGCTCGCTCCTTCGCCGTAAAAAGTCACCAATTCAACTCCCCGAGCTTCAGCATCAGGGCCGAGCGCCTTCACGGCCGTTTCGACAGTCCGCACCAAATCCACCGGGCGCAGCTTCAAACACACTTTACCGCTGACAATCCGGGAAACGTCCAGCAAATCCTCAATCATCTGAGTCTGCAACCGCCCGTTTCGCTCGATAGTCTCTAAAGCCACAGCCGTTTTTTCGGGACTCAACTTGCGCTGCCGCAGCATCTGGGCCCAGCCCACAACCGCGTTTAGAGGCGTCCGCAACTCGTGAGAAAGCGTTGCCAAAAACTCGTCTTTAATCCGGTTGGCCTCGGCCGCTTCCCGGTAAAGCCGCGCATTGTCGATCGCCACCGCCGCATCCCGCGCCAAATCCGAGAGCAAAACCAAATCGCCCTGCTCGCAGCGGCGGCCGGACTCCCCGCACAGCAGCGAAATCGCTCCGATGGTCCGCCCGCGAGCGATCAGCGGCACGCAGATTGCCGACAGCGGGGTCTGGGAGCACAGCACTTCGAGCAGAGCTGTGTCCGACACAACGGCCTCGATCGCCCAATTCGGTATTTCTGGGTAGAGCTTCGGCTCCCCAGTCCGCAGCACCTTTGCTACTCCGTGGCGTCCGTGGGGGTCTACCGGCAAGCGGCGGTCGATTTCCCACAGCAGAGAGACTTTGCTCGGATCTGAGTGAGCAACTGCTTGCAAGCGGATCGAGCCGTCGGTCTCGATTAAATGCACGCAGCACCAATCCCCCAGCCCCGGCACTGCTAAATCTGCCAAACCTTGCAGCGCCTCCTGGTAATCGAGGGAAGCCGACGACAGCAAAGCCAAAGCTCGGGCGCGGAAATCGGCTGTGGCGGCCGATCGCTGGCGATCGTCAATATCAGTACAAGTCCCGAACCACCTGAGGATTTTCCCAAGAGCGTCCCGCACAGGCATGGCGCGACCCAGATGCCAGCGGTAAGCCCCGTCAGATGCGCGTTTCAAGCGGTATTCCACCTCGTAGGTCTCCCCTGTCCGCACCGAGTTATTCCAGCGTTCTACGCAATTTTCCAGGTCATCTGGATGCACCACTGGCTGCCACCCCCAGCCTTGAGTTTCTTCTAGGGTCAAACCGGTGTATTCAAACCAGCGCTGGTTGTAGTAGTCTATCCAGCCGTCGGGCCAACCAGTCCAAACTATTTGGGGGATGGCTTCTGCGAGGATGCGGTACAACTGTTCGCTGGCTTCGGCTTCGCGGCGGGCGGTTTGTTCCCGCGCCAAAGCCTGATTCCGCTGTTCTTCGGCTTCTTTGCGATCGCTGATGTCGCTAATCGCGCCGATCCATTTCCACGGATTGCCTTGAGAGTCAAGCACGACTTTGCCCCGATCGATCCAGTAGAGCAAGTGGCCGCCCTGGCACTGCACGCGGTATTCCTGAAAAAATGGGGCGGTAGAACTGTTTGGCGCGCTCAAATACCGATCGACCGCGGCCTGGATTCGAGCTCGGTCTTCCGAATCCACAATACTGTTCCAAGCTGCTCTCGTCCTCGGAAATCTGCCTTTTTCGTACCCCAAAATTTCATCTACACGACCGAACCACAGCACGATACCGGTCTCGATATCCCATTCGTAAATCAAATCGCTAGCACTTTCTGCCGCCATCCGAAACCGCTCTTCTGACTGTCGCAGCACTTCCATAAACTTAAAGCGTTCCGTCACGTCCAGAACCAGACACAGCATCGATATCAACTGTCCAGAATCGCTGTAAAAAGCCGAATTGTACCACTCGCAATGCACCAAAGAACCCGACTTATCATAATTGCTGTTGCGAACGACATTGCACCGTTCGTGTTTGTTTTTTAAACTATCAATTGCCGCTTGTACATCTTTCACATCGCCGTCAAAAATAAAGTTCCATTCGCTAAAATGCTTGCCTAAAACTTCTGTTGCCTTCCACCCAAAAATCTTCTCGGCAGCAGGCGACCACCCGCTGAGGCGAAAATTTTCATCCCACTCAATCACCGCTAGGGGCGTATTTTCAAAATGAGAAGTGAGTTTTTGCAGGGCGTCGCGCAGGGATGCTTCTACTTGCTTGCGCGCCGTAATATCGCTAAAAGAAATAGCAATGCCGTCGCCCAATTTAACGGTCACAATCCGAAACCAGCCGACAATGCCTTCGCTGTTGTAAGAAATCTCGGTATCGAGGGGAGTTCCTGTTTCTACAACTTGCGCGTAACGGTCGAACAAACCGCTATCTTTATGGCCCGGCAGCACTTGCAGCAATCGCTTGCCGGTTAATTCTTCAGGGGTGCGGCGCTGAATTTTTGCCGCTGCGGGATTGACGTATTCCCATTCAAAATCGACAATTTGGGATTCGTCGCGAATGCTGCGGAACACGTTAAATCCGTCTATAGATAATTCCTGGAAAGCGCGGAAGCGTTCTTCGCTTGCTTGCAGCTTGTTGGCAGTTTCCAGCAAGAGTTCCTCGACTCCCTCGCGCTGCGCTATTTCTGCGAGCAATTGCTGGTTGATGGGCTCTCGTTCGGCGGTGGGGGATGGGGCGGGATTTTTAATGGCAGAGCCAGCTTGCGAGCGATCGGCCTTTTGAGTTGAGGGCGCTGTATTTGCTGCTAATTGTCTCGCCCCAGCCCAAGCCAACACTCGATCGAGCGAGGGCATCAGTTCCGCTACAGCCCACAAAGAAATGACAGCGGTAACGGCGGCGAGCGAAGTTGACAGCCCGTAACTGGGATGCACCAGCATCCAAACTTGCATCAGGTGAGTTGTCCCGCCGCAGAAAAACCAGGCTCCCAATAGGACAAAACCCTTGCTCAAAGGCACGTCCCGCTGATTCCTGGCCAAGTATATCAGCATCGCTGGAATTGAGTAATAAGCCAAGGCAATTAACAAATCGCTAACCGCGTGCAGTCCCATTAACTGCGGTTGCCACTCTTCTAATCCACCTTGGGGCATTAAATTGTGGTTAAATGACATAAATTTAAGAAATTGCAGCATATCCGCTTTCCTGTGCGATCGATCCTACTTGCACTTGTGTTGCTGACCCGCTAATTCCTAGTTTATACACAAACAAACCGAAAACAACAGCGACTTTAGTCCGGGGATGAAAGTTCATCGCAGGTTTTAACCAGGCGGCAATATTCGTACATTTATTGACAGCCTTAAAGAGAATTAGGTAGTATAATGCGCCATTAAATATAAATTTAATGTTATTTTTGTAGTTAAAAGCTTAGGGAAAAACCCAGGGATTTAGCGCAATTAATGTAGCAATTGCGACGGTGCAGTTCATTCAAACCGTTTAGCTACAAACTGGCAAAGTTCGATAAATTCATTTTGATTGAATCCGTTTTGCGATCGGGCAAGCAGATTCAGAAATCCATTCAACACAGGAGAATCGACCTCTACTTAGACGCTCAGAAATCGGGCCGATCGCAAATTGATTCGTAGAGCCCAGCATCTGGGCGTCTCGCCCCGGAATCAAAACTAATCTGTACCTGTATCAAAATCTACTAAATTCTTCTACTAAATCGGTTAATGTCTCTGATGATCCTCGATGAAAATCTGTGAAACCATCTCAACTTAAACATCCATGCGCTTAGAGCAGCTTCAAGCATTTCTTTCAGTTGCTGAAACCGGGAGCTTTCAGCAAGCGGCCCGGAAGTGCGGCGTTACCCAATCGACTATTAGCCGTCAAGTGCAGGGACTCGAAGCGGAAGTGGGTTTGTCGCTGTTTCACCGCACCGCCCACGCGAAGCTGACTGTGGGAGGGGAACGCCTGTTACCTCACGCTCGCAAAATCTGTCAGACTTGGAAAAATGCTGCAGAAGAATTGGGAGACTTGCTGGCGGGAAAGCAGCCGGAACTGTGCGTGGCTGCGATTCACTCGGTTTGCGCTGCTTATTTGCCGCCTGTGCTGCAAAGGTTTTGCCGCGACTATCCTGACGTGCAGTTGCGGGTGACTTCTCTGGGGAGCGATCGAGCTCTGAAAGTTCTCAAAGACGGTTTGGTGGACATCGCGATAGTGATGAACAACCGCTATTTTACTCAAGCCCCGGAAATGTTGGTTGAGGTGCTCTACAATGAGCCGATCGAGGTGTTGATGGCGGCGGGTCATCCCCTGGCCCAGTACGATCGAGTACCTTGGCCGGAATTGATTTGTTACCCGCAAGTCGTGTTTAAGGACGGGTACGGAATGCAGCGCATGGTGCAAGAGCAATTTGGACGCATGGGTGCTAAACTTCATGCTGTTTTGGAACTCAACACTCTCGATGCTTTTCGGGGTGTCGTGCGGCAGGGAGAATTGATTGCTTTGCTGCCGCATTCAGCTTTGATGGACGCTGCGGGCGATCGCACTTTAGCAATTCGGTCGATCGCCCAAGAGCGCGCAAATTCCAAGGTTTCGGCGATCGGACAATCAGCCGATCCGACTTGGAATCGCGAAGTCGTGTTAGTCACAACTCACGATCGAATGCAAATTCCGCCGATCGCCCATTTCTGGAAGCTGGTACGCGAATTTGTGCCGCCATTTGATGTAATCAAGGTAGTAAAATCCGGGAATTAATACCATTTTAGATTTTAGATTTTAGATTTTAGATGGGCTATGACTGATGACATAATGGCTGAGAAATTGCCGACAATTGCATTCTTATTGACAAATGGTATAATTCGACCATTTTAAATTTAAAAGTCAGAACTTTAAATTTAAAACGGCTTAATTATTACCAATTACCAATTTCCAATTCCCTGCGCGGGCCTTCTTCCCAATGCCTTCTTCCCAATGCCCAATTCCCAATTCCCAATTCCCAATTACCAACTTCAAAAATCATGAGTGACGCATTTAGAGAATTGCTGCGAAAAATTGGCAGCGGAATACACACAGGAGAAAACTTAACTCGCCTTGAAGCAGCAGCAGCCACGCGGATGATGCTTTTGGGAGAAGCAACACCGGCTCAAATCGGAGCTTTCATGATTTCTCACCGCATCAAACGGCCCACCGGCGAAGAATTAGCCGGAATGCTCGATGCCTATGAAGAATTGGGGCCCATGCTTGCCCCCCCAAACCGAGAAAAAGGGTTTGCCGTCTCTAGCGTGGCGGTGTTTGGCGTTGCTTACGACGGGCGATCGCGCACCGCTCCAATTAGCCCTATAACCGCCCTAATATTAGCCGCTAGGGGCGTCCCAGCCGTCATGCACGGGGGGGACACAATGCCGACAAAAGAAGGCATTCCCCTGATTGAAATTTGGCGCGGTTTGGGAGTTGACTGGAGAAAACTTAGTTTAGAAAAAGTCCAGCAAGTTTTTGACAGTACCGGTTTAGGTTTTGTTTACCTTCCCAAGCATTTTCCTCAAGCCGCGAGTTTAGTTCCCTACCGCCGCGAAATCGGCAAACGGCCGCCTTTTTCGACAATGGAGTTGATGTGGTGTCCCTGCGCAGGCGACGTTAACGTCATCTCCGGCTACGTGCACCCGCCGACAGAAGGTATGTTTCAACAAGCCTTTGAGCTGCGGGGAGTCAAAAATTATACCACAGTCAAGGGATTGGAGGGAAGTTGCGACTTGCCGCGCGATCGGACTGCGATTATCGGCATTGCTAAACCGGGCGCCGAGTTCGAGCGAGTGCTTTTAGCCCACGGAGATTACGGTTTTAGCAACACAAATCCTCCCTTTGAATCAGCATCTGAGTTACTCAAACAAATGCAGGAAGTCTTGCTGGGAAAACCCTCGGAATTGATGCAGTCTGCTATCTGGAACGGCGGATTTTATCTGTGGCGCAGCGGAGTTTGTTTGGATATGAACTCGGGTTTGATTGAAGCAGAAACTTTATTAAGCAGCGGTGAAGTCGTGCAAAAACTTGAGGAACTTAGCAAAGCCGTTAGTGCTTTGAATTGAGGATGACTAATCAAGTGTGGCGCAGCGCACCCTACACCGATAAAAAAATCTTCTTTGTGACTAATAACTAATGACCAATGCCCTGGGAAGGCCAATGCCCTGGGAAGGCCTTCTTCCCAATGCCCAATGCCCAATGCCCAATGCCCTATGCCCTATGCCCAATGCCCTATGCCCAATGACAAAATTGCAGTAATTGTGCTCGCAGGCGGTCAAAGTTCGCGGATGGGTACGGATAAAGCTCTGCTGGAAATTGAGGGTAAAAGCCTGTTGCAGCGGGCGTGCGAGGTTGCAGCAGCCTTAACGCCACAAGTGTATGTTTTGACTGCTTGGCCCGATCGCTATCGATCGACCTTAACCGAACCATCCCAATTTCTGGTAGAGTACAATCCGGGCACCGGGCCCTTAGTCGCATTGGCTCAGGGACTGACAGAAATTGCCGCCGACTGGATTTTACTGTTAGCTTGCGATTTGCCCTTATTGGATGCCCAGATTATTCAGAATTGGGCAAATCAGCTAACAGCGTTTGCCCCATCTACCTTAGCAGTTGCACCCTATCAAAAATCGCGCTGGGAGCCTTTGTGCGGCTTCTACCGCCAACAATCTCTGCCAAGTTTGCAAAGTTTCATTGACCAAGGGGGACGTTCCTTTCAAAAGTGGTTAAATCAAATCCCGGCAATCCCTCTACCCGTAGGGGAACGAGAAGCACTAATGTTATCGAATTGCAATACATTAGAAGAGTTTGAGCAATTAAAATCGGTAATCGGTAATTGGTAATCGGTAATCGGTAATTATTCCCTCTTCCGACTTCCATCGGACTTCTTCTTGAAATCAGTTACATCCGTTACATCCGTTACAAAATCCGTTGCCGAACTTCCTTCTTCCTAATGATTAACGAATATTGGTTACTCGATCGCGAAATCACTTTCCTCAACCACGGTTCCTTTGGAGCCTGTCCGATTCCCGTACTGGAAGCGCAAACCAGTTTTCGAGAACAACTCGAAAGAGAACCATTGCGCTTTTTAATGCGGGAATTTGAGCCGCTGTTAGATAATGCCAGAAATCAGTTAGCCGCATTTATCGGTGCGGGCGAGGAAGAGTTGGCGTTTGTGCCGAATGCGACGACGGGAGTCAATGCCGTTTTGCGATCGCTCTTTTTTGCTCCGGGCGACGAATTGCTAACCACAAATCAGGAATACAACGCCTGCCGCAACACACTTGATTTTATAGCAGAGCGCACAGGAGCTAAAGTAATAGTAGCAGAAATACCATTTCCAATTGAGTCGCCAGAACAAATTATTGAAGCAATAATTAAATGCGTTTCGCCGCAAACAAAGTTAGCCTTACTAGACCACATCGTCAGCCAAACAGGCTTAATCTTTCCCATCAAACAGTTAGTCGGCGAATTAGCTAATCGCGGCATCGATGTATTGGTAGACGGAGCTCACGCGCCGGGAATGGTAGCGCTGAATTTAGAAGAAATCGGCGCCGCTTACTACACGGGAAATTGCCACAAATGGCTGTGCGCGCCGAAAGGTGCAGCTTTTCTGTACGTGCGGCGCGACAAGCAAGATGGCATTCGGCCAACTACTATCAGTCACGGCGCTAACTCGCCGCGCGCTGATAAATCGCGCTTTCAATTAGAATTTGACTGGATGGGAACAGTCGATCCTAGCCCCTATTTGTGCGTCCCTGTAGCCATTGATTTTATGGGTTCTTTGTGGAGCGGCGGCTGGCCGGAATTGATGGCAAAAAATCATGCTTTAGCATTGGCGGGGAGACAGATATTGGCGGATAAATTAGATTTGCCGCTGCCTTGTCCCGATGAAATGGTGGGTTCGATGGCAGTTGTGCCCCTTGCCGATGAAAAGTCGGATGCGGTTGCAAAGGGAGGAATTCCACCCTTGCAAGAGGCGCTGTGGCAGATTTTTAAAATAGAAGTTCCGGTGATTCCTTGGCCGGATTCTAGCAAGCGGTTGGTGAGAATTTCAGCTCAGTTTTACAATACCTTGCCGCAGTATGAATATTTGGCTAAAGCGCTAGTTGAGCTGACAGGAATGTCAGCGGGAGATTCCACCCAAAAAACATAACACTCAACTACCAACATTCATAGGATCGAGCGTCAGGACTTCAGTCCTATCTCTATTAGGTTAGTAGTGAGGACTTCAGTCCTATCTCTATTAGGTTCGTAATGAGGACTTCAGTGCTCTGTATCTGTGGTTCGTAGTAAGGACTTCAGTCCTCTGTATCTGTGGTTCGTAGTAAGGACTTCAGTCCTCAGTATCTGTGGTTCATAGTGAGGACTTCAGTCCTCACTATCTGTGGTTCATAGTGAGGACTGAAGTCCTATCTCTATTAGGTTCGTAGTGAGGACTGAAGTCCTCAGGATCTGTGGTTCGCAGCATCGGACTTCAGTCCTCTCCCCATCAATAAAAAAATCAGGACTAAAGTCCGATGCTGCGAACCTCATAGTGTCCGGTGCGCGGATCTGCCACTTTTAATGATTCGCATAAAATTAAGAATTGTAGATGATTTTTAACTAATATTAAAACAGCGCGCTAAAATCTGATTTTACCAGAAAGAATTGGTTTAAAGCCGGAACCATTGTAGGGAGAAATTAAAAGAAGACTATTCATTACTCCAATCCTCTTCCTTCCAGGTAGAGGTCGCTCTTAACTGTCAACTGTCAACTGTCAACTGTCAACTGAATGAAACAACTTCCGCGCCGCCGAATATAATGTATCAAGACAGGCATTTTCCCAGCCCAAACAAAAGAAATTAAAAAAGGAGAATACGATGTCAAATGCCATGATGGTAATTTTCCCCTATCGCGAACAGTACACCTGGGTTTTTGACGACGAGCGAGTCGGACTTGTCCGAGAACCATTTGTTCAGGGCGTCCCCGAAATGATTAACGTGCTCGTCGCAGACATTCCCAATGCCGCTCAAGGTTTCCGACTCTTATTTTCAGCCAATCCATTTCCCGGATATCAAGCAGAAATGGTGTGGTTTAAAGCAGAATACGGCGGTAACTGGTATCGGTGGGAAGCGAAAAATCTAGAAGGCTGGCTGTGTCCGGCTTTGTTCAAATACTTTCCAGAAGCACCGCCCAAGTTTTACTGCAAAGCTGAAAAAATGTAATAATCAACAGCAAGTAAATGAAAAACTTGTCAATCTTTAAAAGAAACTTTGTTAAACCAGTCGATCGCGAATCTAGAAAAAAGCCCAAAATAGCCCTGTATGTATTTTCGCTATTTTTCCTAGTTTTCACAGCCGCCATCTCCGCAGCAATCGGGGCAATTACCGCCCTGTTAGCCCCCGTGGAACCGCCAATTATCAGTAGAGTCCTAGACGCTACCGGCTTTAACTATATATCATCCAACCGCTCTGGATACCGCCTGTCGCGGCCTGTTAATATCTTAATCCTCGGAATTGACCGCGTGCCGGTAGCAACCGCCAATTCCCCTAAGATTTTTAACGGTCGCAGCGATACAATACTCTTATTCCACCTCGATCCTAGAGATAAATCTATTAGCTTGCTTTCTGTTCCGCGAGATACAAAAGTCGAAATTCCCGGCATTCGCTTCAGCAAAATTAACGAAGCCAATGCTAGAGGAGGAGCAGCTTTGGCGGCGCGATTGGTTAGCAGTATCCTGAACAATGCGACAATTGAAAGATACGTGCGAGTCAGCAGCGGTGCGTTTCGGGAATTAGTCGATTTGTTGGGCGGAGTTGACGTATTTGTACCTCGCGCGATGTCCTATACAGATACCGCCCAAAAGTTAAGAATAAACTTAGCACAGGGATGGCAAACTCTCAACGGAGAACAAGCAGAACAATTTGCTCGATTTCGCAACGACGGTTTGGGAGATATCGGCCGCATTCAGCGACAGCAATCTTTAATTCAAGCTATTCGCAACCGCCTCGCAAGTCCATCAGTATTGGTGCGCTTGCCGCAAATTGTGCGATTGATGCAAAAATATGTGGATACAAACCTAAGTTTTGAGGAAATCTTGACGATCGCAAATTTCGGTTTGCAATTGGAGGGAGATAATTTTAAAATGGTGATGTTACCGGGACGCTCTAGCTCAGCACAAGGGGATTTGAGGAGTTATTGGATTTTAGATGCTGCTGGGCGCGATCGGATTATGACACAATATTTCAAGCAAGGGGCCGCTGATTTTGCACAAGAGCGAATTCGCAATAAGGGCGAGTCAGTTTCGCCCGCCAACCTCAAAATCGCCGTCCAAAACGCTTCTAACAACCCGAAAACCGCCAAAACCGTCGCTGAATTTCTCAGAAAAAAGGGCTTTGATAATGTATCTGTAGTCAAGGATTGGCCCGACAAACAGCGTCAAAGTCAAATTATTGTGCAGCAAGGCGATTTAGAAGCAGCGAATCAACTGCAAAAAGCGATCGGCGACGGTAAAATAGAAGCATCTTCTACTGGTGAAATCGATTCTGACTTGACACTTCGCGTCGGCGAAGATTGGGTAAAGCGATTTTAATTAGTCATTAGTCATTAGTCATTAGTCATTAGTTGTTAGTTGTTAGTTGTTGGTTGTTATTGGTTGTTTATTGCTTCCCATGCCCAATGCTATAAGGCCCAATGCCCAATGCTATAAGGCCCAATTCCCAATGCCCCATTCCCAATTCCCCATTCCCTGCGCGGGCCAATTCCCAATGCCCCATTCCCAATTCCCCATTCCCAATTCCCCATTCCCCATTCCCCATTCCCCATTCCCATCATCATGAAAAGTGTATTCCGAGTTTTACTGAGCCTGATTTTAAGTTTAGTGTTGGCCTTTGGATGGGTGCTGCTGAGCGCGACTCCGGCATTTGCGCTGCCGAAAACCAATATTAATTACACAAATATTAACTTGTCCGATCGCGATTTTTCCAACTCAGACTTAGCGGGCGGAACATTTGTCGCCGCCGAGATGCGGGGAACCAACTTTCAAGGCGCTGATTTAACCAATGCGATTTTGACTAAGGGAGTCTTGCTGAATGCCAACTTGTCAGGCGCGAATCTCTCCGGTGCTTTAGCAGATAGAATTACATTCGACGGCGCTAATTTGACGAATGCTAATTTCACCGAAGCAATTATGACTCGAACTCGGTTTTTTGATGCTGCAATTTCCGGCGCTGATTTTACCGACGCAATTATCGACGCTTATCAAGTAACAATCCTGTGCGAAAAAGCAGATGGTGTCAATCCCGTGACGGGAGTTTCTACCCGAGAAAGTTTGGGATGTCCGTAGAAATTTAAAGTTACAGGAATTATGCACTCTTAGGCTAGAAACCCGGTTTATACGAATTTTGGGTTTAGTAACAAAAAATCTACAAAGAAACCGGGTTTCTGAGATCAGCGTGCGTCACTGACCTCCATTACATCCGTTAAATCCGCTACAAAATCCGCTGCCGAACTTCCTTCTACCGAGCGCTACAAATGCCTGTGATCGCAGTACCCAATACCAAGTCGGAATTCAACAGCAAATCTAAATCGGTGTCAGGATTAACAGCATACAAATCAACTTTATTTCTACCCAAAAATACCCCGACTAAAGTTCCGATTCCCGCACCGCCGAGCACCTCTTCAGTGGCGATCGCCCGATCGCCCGTAACTCCCGCGATCGCCGCCGCCGCTGCTGCACCCAAAGCCGTGTTCTTAATCAGATTACCAACATTCACGCCCTTAGTCACAGTTTCTTTCCGAGTAATCACCTGCGAAGTAGCATTCAAAGGCACTCTGCTACCGTTGATGATACTCAATTCTTGCGCCACAAACTGAACGCCCTCAGCAGTCGATCGCAATTCGCCGCTAATTTTCGAGCCTTCGGGTATCAGCACTTGGCCATTATTCCCTGCGATATCCGCAGCCACAGTCAGCGTAATCGGAGACTTGTCATTGGGGCCGAGCAAAATCTTGCCTTTTGCGTACTCGATGGGAATAGTCACCCCGCTAGGGATTTTCACAGCAACACTCTGGCCAATATCAATCTTAGCAATGTAAGGAGAATTAATTGCTCTTGCTCGATCGGTACTGACTAATGTTTGATAGATAAAAGCAGCTACTTCAGCCCGCGTGGCTGACTGATTTGGTTTCAGAGATTTAGGATTGGGATAGCTGACAACCAACTGTTTTTCAGTAGCAGCAGCCACGCTTTTGGCAGCATAAGTCTGAATCTCACCCGCATCATTATAGTAGCTGAGAACATCTTGAAAATTGCACTTAGGCTCATAGCCAAGTCCGTTATTTAAAGCGACTACAACTTGAACGCGAGGAATCTGCTGTGAGGGCCTGAAAACATTGCCGGGATAGCCAGACATCCATCCCATTTCGTAAGCTTCTGCGATCGCCCCCCGCGCCCAAAAATTAGACGGAACATCGGCAAAATTTACAGCAGCGCGAGTTTTTGCCTTTTTCACAGAACGGATCATTGCCGCGAATTCAGCCCGCGTTACCAGTGCATCCGGGCGGAAAGTGCGATCGGGAAAACCCTTAATAATTCCTCTTTCTGACAAATCTTGAATAAAGTCTTTTGCCCAGTAGTTATTACTAACATCCGAAAAAGCTGTCTGAGCAAAAGCAGGCGCGGGAGCGAGCATCGGCGCTGCGGTTCCGGCAACTGTTCCCAAGGTTAATAAAACAGATGTACCGGATTTGATGCGGTGTAATACAGACATTTTTTGATTCTCCAATTTACACAATTTTTTTATTGAGGAGAACTAAGCTTTTGATAGGCTGATTGGTTCCTGCCCAACTGGCTTTTTCCCTCAGTTATGTAATCATTATTGAATGATTTTACTTCTGGTGCGGGGAAGATACGGTCTTTTAAAATAAATATTTTGATGCTGCTTTGGGAATTTTAAAAAGCTTAAATCCCTTAAGATCCTTATGTTACTTATCTTCCTTATCTACCTTGTGTCTGCAATTAACAGGATTTATGGCCGCAGCCGTTTGATATTAGTTAACTATATTAACTAAAAGTGACTATAATTGACTCGATCGAGAAATACCTGTTTGTTGCTTATGAGTAGCCTGACGTTTGCCTCTGCCCATCAGCTAGCGCGAATGATTCGCGATCGCCAAGTCTCTGCCGTCGAAGTTCTCGACGCTTACCTTACTCAAATCGCCAAGCACAACTCGCAATTAAACGCCATTTGTACGCTGGATGAAGACAATGCCCGTACTAGAGCAAGACTTGCCGATGAAGCCCTAGCCAGAGGAGAAAACTGGGGTGCTTTACATGGGGTTCCCATCACGATTAAAGACATTTTTGAAACAGCCGGACTCCGCACCACAGCAGGCTATATTCCCCTCAAAGATTATGTGCCTCAACAGGATGCAACTGCTGTTGCGAGATTGCGGGCCGCAGGTGCCGTCATCATGGGAAAAACCAACATGGCGGAACTGGCTGCCGATTATCAAAGCACAAATTCTCTGTTTCCACGGGTGAATAATCCTTGGCATCTTGACTGCACACCTGGGGGCAGTTCTGGAGGGAGTGCCGCGGCTGTCGCAGCAGGACTTTCACCGTTAGATTTGGGCAACGATTTCGGGGGTTCGGTGCGTCAGCCTGCTCATTTCTGCGGCATATATGGTTTAAAGCCGACAGATCGCCGTATTTCTACAGCAGGGCAGATTCCTGAAGTGCCGGGAATGCCACTGTCTATTCGGCAAATGATGACAGTGGGGTGTTTTGCTCGATCGCTCGAAGATATCCGGCTGTGTTTTTCCTTAATTGCAGGCGCGGACCTGCGGCGCCCTGATGTCCCACCGATTCCGCTCGATCGACCCTCTGGCAAGCCTTTGCAGCAGCTCAAAATCGCTTGGAGCGCTGAATGGGCCGAAGTTCCCGTTGCTTCTGAAATTCGAGCAGCTATAGAGTCGATCGTGCAGACACTCTCTCACGCAGGTGTCCAAACCGAACGCTGGCTTCCCAAAGACTTTGAGCTTTCCAAAATATTGAATCTCTACGGACGGATGTCAATGTACCTGACTATCTACGCTCAACCGCAGGATAGATATAACCTGCGTCGTAGTTTAGAGTTAATCTTCCGCACCGCCACCCAAGGCGACAAGGAACTCCGAAAATTGGGAGATTTCAGCAGATTCCTACCTGAGATATTGAATCCAAGTTTGAAAGGATATTTCGAGGCACTCACACAGCGCGATCGCTTCACTGCGGATATGGATGAGGCATTAGAACCTTGGGATGTATGGCTTTGTCCAGTTGCGGCAACCGCTGCGTTTACCCATCGTCCCGCTTGGAGTGCCGTTGACGTTAATGGCAGATCCTATCCTCATGCAGTGGCAAACGGGGCTTACACCATGCCTTCTAATCTTAGTGGACATCCTGCGGTGGTAATTCCAATTGGACAAACTCAAAATGGTTTACCGATTGGAATGCAAATTATTGGTAAGCGGTGGCGTGAGATGGAGTTGTTGGCGATCGCAGAAGCGATCGACAAAGTGGTTGGTAGCTTGCAACACCCACCTGGTTACTGAACAGTCGATCGGCACAAAAAACCCGCTCATGACGCACGATTTTTGGATGGTGCGTCATGCGTAAGCTCTGTCTCTGTAATTAACAGGATTTACGAACAAAGCCGTTTGAGAATAACTGCCAGTTCTATTGAGATTAGCTAACACACATGGGAATATTAGATATAGACGACATATATCGCATCAACTCTAGAAGCACAATATGAGCGCAGACGAACATATCCTGCAATTACCGCATATAAGTTTAAAGGGCAGAACGCTACTGCCAGAAGAATCGGGAATATATTACGTGGTAGATGAAAAATCCATAATTTGGTACATCGGAAAAGCAAAGAGTCTACGAACCCGGTGGACAGGTGACAGTCACCACAGACTAGATCAACTACAAAAGCAACGAAAACAACAGTTTACTATCTACTACGAATTATTGCCTGAATCGCTACTTGATATTAGAGAGCAGGAGCGGATTGAGCAGTACAGTCCGCAGTTGAATGGAACTAAAATCAAGGCTAAAAAATTACATCCAACAGAGACATTGTTACGGCAAACGTTATTTAGCCTAGCCCCTTACAGTTTTGTATTAGGTGTAGAAGCCGCCCGAAAAGAAGATATTAATTTCATCGAAGATTCTCTTAATTGGCAAGATAGTTGGAGAGTAAAAAAGGCTGTTTTGCCTCTGAGTGTAATACACATTTGCATAAATCTAAGTGAATTAGGCTACAACTGGCACTCAGAAATGCGTTTCCTGAGAAGGATTTTTAGAAAGCGCAGTAATTATTATAATAATTGGGAATTTGCTTATACTTATAAAGGTAAACCCATTTATGAATTAGCCGTGAGAAGATTGTTGGTTAATGGGTTCATTATAGAAGTATATGGAATCGAGCGAGAAGCATTACAATACATTCAAGGGTACGATGTGACTCAAGTGGCAAATGTAGACGTTAGGGCTGTTAATGAAGCTTCTTTAGCCCTCCTAAAAAATAAGTGTTTGCTTGGGATTGGAGGGATATCTTTGGCTAAAGATAACCAATATGACCTATATGAGAGACTTTCCCGCAAGGCTATACAACGAATATATCCTTATAAACAAGATTTGGTTAAATTACTTTTTAATGAAGAGATAGATTTCAGTAAAGATCAAGTATTACCAACCAACACAACAACTGTCAGGGATAGTAATACAGGTATGCTTGTAAGGTTAGCTAATCTTGCCAATAAAAAACACTATCTGGCGACCTTGTTAACGGAACGCGGTATTGACTTAAATCGTTATGAGGTAAATAGGTATCTAGAGCAACTACCAAAGGATGATAATTACATAGACAGCAGTACAGATAAAAGAATGAATATCTTTATTAAGCCATTCTTTGGTAAGCTCAAAGAGCCTATAGGAGACAGAATTGTTAATTCTGAAGTTATGCGGATGAACAATACAATATATGGTGCAAAAGGAATGACGAGTCAAATCTCTTTGCGCGAACGTTACAAAGAAGTTTATTTGCAGGCCACAGTAGATAGAGGGTTTTGGTTGCTGCTAGAAACCTACTTGTCGGATTTTGCTAAAGTAAAGCTGAACGAAGAAGAAGGATATGTAAGCAAGGCGTATGTATCGCCTAGAAGATTTATAGCACCTGCTATACTCACTGTCACCTTAAATGGGAAATGGAAAGCAGATATTCCATTTGGTTCTAAAGATAATATGTCATACGATGAAAGTGTAGACACGATCGCCCATCTTTTACAGGCAAGCGGAATCCCTAAGCTGAAGTTTTCATTCAAAGTAGAGTGTCTACGCACATAGCTGCTTGCAAAAAAAGAGTAATATCAATTACACAGTTTTTTAGACAAGCTGCATTAAAGGCGCAACAGCCTAGCTGATTAATAACCACTAACTATTGACTACTGACTAATGACTAATAGCGGCTAGCGGTTCCCAACTTGTCGCATCTTCAAATAAAGCTTGATAGCCCGCTGCATTCGGATGCAGGCCATCTGCAATCAGGCGCGATCGCCACCAATCACTGCCCCGATCGAGCCATTTATCAAAAATATCTAAATAGGGAATTCCCCGCAAATGACAAGCTAATTTCGTTGCTTCCTTGTAGCGATATTGGTCAGCATGACTGTAATACAAACAATCTTGAAAAGGCATTTTACTTTCATCCACCGGCACCATCCCCACAAATATCACCGGACAAAGTTGTTGGGATAGATTTAACAAATTATCCAAAACAGTTTTAAAATGTTCAAAATCAGTGTAGCTGCGCCCGGTAGGCGACTGCACTCTCGCCGAATCGTTGAGGCCTACGGAAAGAATAATCGCATCCGGGACGCGGTTTCTGAGCTCGCCACGCTGGCGAAACTCGTTTTCGAGGCGCTGAGCGACTTGATAGGTGCGATCGCCCCGAACGCCCAAATTGTATAAAACGTGTCCTGCACTCTCCGTTAACATCCACTGGCGCCGCAATCTTTCCACCCAACCCCCGCCTACACCGTCGCCGAAACCGTAGATTAAGCTGTCGCCAAAAGCAACCAATTTGAGGGGATGGGAATTTACCCGATGCAAGTGACCAAAGGAATAGGCTGTTGCTGCCTGCATAAGCAATGATACCCAGTAAATTATTTAAGAATCTTCAGACATATTAACCGCCATCGGGGCGGATCGGGCCCGGCCCGTGCAGGGGCAGCCAAGGTCTGATAGAATTGTCAGTCAAGTAGAATGTAACATTAAATAAAGTAGGTAATCTCATGGTTAAGCGTCCAACCTTCGATTCAACTCAGCTAACCCGTCGGGCGGAAGAGTTGATCAGTGCTGCCTCCAACCGCTATCGGATTACGGTGCAGGTGGCGAACCGCGCCAAACGCCGTCGCTATGAAGATTTTGACAATATGGACGACCATCAAATGAAACCTGTAATGCGGGCGATATTTGAGATGTCGGACGAATTGACTCAGCCGGAAATTATCGGAGACATCTAGACTGCGGGAGTTTTGAGTTTTGAGCGGTGAATTGCGAGCAATTTTTGTTAACTCAAAACTCAAAACTTTCTCAAACTAGACTGTGCGCTGGGGCGAGAAACTCGGTTTATTTTATATAGGCAAGGCAGCTAGAAATAGAGACGCAAGCGATCGGGACAGCACTCGTAAGAAACTATTTTTACCAAAGCGGGATGCTCCAAACCAAGTTTATTTTCGTAAATCATTAAATAGGAGAGCTGCTGGCAAGTAAGTTTATGAAATTATTCTATTTTTGAAATAGTCAAAACAGTGAAAAAATTAAAGCTAGGCTTGAGTTTTCTGTTAGTTACTTTGAGTGTGGCGATTTTCACGCTTTTGAGTGGGGTATTGGAATCGGGCGAACTGAGTATGTCGGCTTTGGAACCTTCGCTGCTGCGGAGTTCTGCGTCGGCGTCTGCGGTGCGCGTTGCTCAACAATCTGCGCCGTTGCAAGTGAGGGCGCAAGATGCGTGGAAATTTGTGTATGAAAAATTGCCGGATTTGCCGATCGAGAATAACTACATTTCTAAGGAAACTGGAAAAGTCGATCCAAACAATACTTTAGTCGGGCGCTTGATTCGATATCACGTGTTTGTCAAAGGAAGGCCGCCGAATTACCGCTTTGATTGGAAGTTGAGTTTAGCTGACTATCTGGGGGCGACTCCCGATTATTTGGTGGAAGGCGTGTATCCGGGAAACGATGTTTTGCGAGAAAATCCGATGGAACGCGATCGCGCTGCTATTCAAAGTTTAAATAAAAGACAGCGGGATGCTTTGGTTCAAGCTTTGGTTGATGTTTTTACCGAGAATTCCGGGCGCGGGCGCGCACCGGCGGCGGGGACAAAACCACAAGGGCGCGAGACTTCCCCGGAAATACCGCAGCCGCAGCCGGGAGATGCAAAGTTGCTGATACCGTAAGATTGGACGAGGCCTAGAAACCGGGTTTTTGGCTAATCTGCGTGGTACAACCCAGTATTTTCGGCAAAAACCCGGTTTCTCGACAGCAGCGGGTAAGTCCTAAAATCACCCAATCAATCAATCCAAAATCCAAAATCCAAAATCTAAAATCGATCGATGGAACGTGTAATTAAGACAGGTGTTGGCTGGCGTTTGGGGTGGAGCCCCGAGGCCGAGGAGTTTCAGGGTTTGGTGGCTGGGGAGGGTTGGGCGATGGAACTCACGGAAGCTGAGTTAAACGATTTCTGCCGATTGTTGGGACAATTGGCCGCCACAATGAGTCAAATGGCCTCTGAGTTAATGGACGAGGAAAAAATCGCCGTTGAAGCCGAAAGCGACTTGCTGTGGGTGCAGGTAGAAGGCTATCCCGAAGCTTACAGCGTGCAGTTGATCTTGAATGCTGGCCGTCGCGGCGAGGGTTTTTGGCCGGCGGCTGCGGCGCCCGGTTTGGTGCAGGCCGCAAAAGTTTTAAAAGTTTTTTGACATTTTCGGGAATTCCATGTTAAGCTATTAAAGCTGTCGGGGCGTAGCGCAGCTTGGTAGCGCACCACTTTGGGGTAGTGGGGGTCGCACGTTCAAATCGTGTCGCTCCGATTGTGATAAAACCTTCTCGCTTGAGAAGGTTTTGTCGTTTCTACAGTTCCGCAGCTAGAGTTGGACATTCTCACTCTTGGGTGACAGAGTATGTCAGACTCAGACATGAACTGCGATAAAAGTGCGATAAGTCCAAAGACTCGGTAAAGCTTAGACGAGCAATTGCATAAATCTTTGATGCGAGCCGGTCAACCGCAGATGCAAAGCTCCTCGACGCAGATGCAACGCAGATAATTTCAAATCTTGAGAGGTCTCATAAACAAGCTGAATCAGCGCGAAGCAGAGAAGCTGGTTTTAGACAAACTCGGGAAATTTCTCACTCAAACTTTGAGCGAAATAATACTGACACCAAAATTCTGCTACTTCTAACAACATGGGTATAGATTCAGGAGTTATGCCTGTGCCATAATGCAACGAATAGCATTCAACGTATTCTCTAGCTAGTTTATAAGTCCAATAGGGAAAATCTTGGTCTGCGAAACAACGCAGTGCATAGTCTAATTTCAGTAAATCTCCACTGCGGACAAAATGTACTGTTGTCCAGTGAACATTACGACGGTCATCTCCTTGTAGGCTATCAATTTTTTTCAACAACCTATTGATAGATTGCTCGCCTTCATCACTAGGATTTTCTAAGTAAATTTCCATTTGGGCGATCGCTTCATCCATTACCTGTTTGTGCTGTTCCCATTCTTCCTCGGGGTAGTGTTCGGGACAAGTAGCCTGATTCATCTGGTGTTGTACTCGTTTAGCAATGTCGAACCCAAATTTTTCGGCGGCAACTCGATCCGCGCACAAACTTTTGATACTTGTCAGCCTGGTTATGGAAATAGCAAATCGAGTTTCTTTAGCTTCTTTGGCTGTTTGAACCCATTTTTGGATTTTAGTGGCAATATTAGGTTGTGATTTTTTTTGTTTCATTTTAATTAATAGAATGCACAAATGTCGTCTATGTCTTTGTGTATTATACATAAGGCTATCCCAGAGATGGCGATCGCCCAAATCGGTTGTTTTTGGGAAATTTTGCTGTGACTCGGCCGATCGCAATGAGAGTCGCGGGTTCAAATTCCGCTGCTGCGATCGCAAAAACCCGCCTAATTAAGCGGGTTTAGTAGTTGTCCTAAATATTTTCACTCTTGAGCAATAATTAAACACTCAGTGCCAACTTTCGACAGAAAATCTGGAAATGCTGATGTGGGGTTCCCATCTTTGTTTACAACTCTGCGGAGTGTATAGCCTTTTTCAGGAGGTCTGCCGAAAAACGAGTTTCTGCGATCCCAGATATCCCCATTCGGAGTGTTCGGATCTCGATCGATCAAAAAATCCATAATCCACGGCGGCACAGACAATCCAAACGCGATCGGCGTGATGTGTCCGTGCTGCAAAGTGGCATCCGAGAAGCGGAACAAGTAGCTGAAGCGAGAAAATTTGACGGCATAAAGTAACATCCGTCCCGCCATTGATGAATGAAATGTCCAGACAACAGGTTCATAAATCCGCAGCAATAACGTCCGTTGCTCGGCATTCCATTCTGAATTGTACATCGTCAGACAATAGTCCGGTAAAATATTCCCGTCCATAAAGAAGATACCTTGCAGAACTTCGGGGAATTCGGGTGGATGTTCTGCTTTCATCCAAGTTGCGATGTCTTTTAGTTTCTTTGTTTCGATTAACATGGTATTATTTAACCTCGAAAATTGTTTACATTTCGTGCCCAGTTAGATAACCAAAATTAGGTTCGATCGTTCGGACTTCAGTTTTTCTTCAGACCGGGATAGAAAACTAAAGTCCGATGCTGCGAACGGGTTTTTGCGCTTTGATTTAGGCTGGGGATGAGGACTGAAGTCCGAACGCTCGAACCTGGTTTTTGGATTAATTACCCCTGCAAATTAGGTGCCCGCGATCGCCGAACTTTGCCAACGGTACTCATGACATCCACCAACATCTTGAGTGCAACATCTTTAGCGGGACAAATCCGTCCCGCACTCCGATCGCCCACCGCATGAAATCCCATATGATAAGGGCACAAATTCTCGCGTTTAGCGTTGAATTCGTACACCGTAGAGCCCCAGAAACTGCCGTCTAGGTGTCCCAAACTGATCGGTATCAGTACCTTGGTGCCGACGGGGAAAGTGCGCTGTTTGCCCGCTACCGTGGCGGTGAAGGGCTCTGTCGCGACTCGGTGCGTGGCGCTGACGGGAGCCCAGAGGCGCGCGCATTCCAGGAGGAAAAGCTCGATCGACTGGCGATCGTCCAAATCGAGATCGTCCCAAAAATCCGTCGGATTAATTTGGGCTGTCTGTGTTCCTTTATACGCCGGGAGAGGGCGGTATCCCATAGCCGTGTAGCCTAGGTGCAGGGGGCCTTGCAGTCCCGCTATCCCCATAATTGCTGTCATCAGCTTCGCCAATTCCCGCCTAGTCATGTTGTTATTTTCCGAGCTCACCTCGAAGTCGGCTAAGGCGGGAGAATTTTCGTATATCGTCGCCGCGCGCTCGATTAAAGCCGACAAATCCCCGTGTCCAAACAGGTTCAGGCTTTGCAGCAGGCTGCCCGCGACGGCGAAGTAGTGCGCTGGGCTTTGGCGGATGTAATGTAAATCGGTGAGAAGTTCGATCGACTCCTTGTCGTCTGGGTTAATCCCAAAAATTACGTAGTGCAGGTATGGAACTAAAAATCCCATCCAACCGCGCCTGACATCGGTAAAAAATGTTCCCCCCGCACCGTGCGGCATCTCGGTATAATCCGCCGCCAGCCGAGCGAGCAACCGCCTGCTGATTTCGTCTTCTTGGCGATCGGTTGTGGCGCTGTTGAAGAGATATTTCTGCATACAGCTTCGGAATGCTGCGTGGTTGCTGGTACCGTCTGGTTCGCGATCGGACAAAGACAGCAGGAAAAGGTTCCTACCGCCGACATCTTGGTTGGGGGACAGATCCGGATCGAGCACAGAAGTACCCAGCCGCCATCCGCGCGCCTGAGGCGATGTCAGTGCTTTTTCCAGCGTGTCAAACTCTCCCATCACCACTTGTCCCGCGCAGCAAAAATTTGCTCCCAAAGCCAGCCGTTTTGCCGGCAAATACGTGGGTTCGTTGGCAATTAAGCCTTCAATTAGGGCGATCGCGGGCAGCATCGTTTTGCTGAGACTCTCCTGGGGATTTTGCAAAGCCCAAGCCTGAAACTCGTTCAGGGCAGGGTTCATCAGCGGTGAGAAAATAGTATCTAAATTTAGGTTCATGATAATTCCTCCGAGCTCCTCTGGCTATAACACGCTTCGGATTTAGCAGCAAGAGGGTATTGAACCCCTATTGACCGAGATTCAATACCCCCAAAAATGCGAAAATCAGTAAGTATAACTATAGCCATCTTTATTGGTGAACGTCGTGGCAATATAGATTAATTCTACTGAATATGTCTGCGTCCAAGTCTAGCCTTATTCCGGAGATTTGATGGAATTTATTACAAATTTATGGTAAGTAGATATACTCTCGGCTTCTCAAGTATTAGCCCCAATCTCTGAGAGTCGCAGATAACTGCGGTTATCTGCGACTACTTACTATTAGATTGAGCTAAAATCGGCGACACCAATCAGACTCGAAGACACTCCAGTTAGAGAAGCTAAAATTTCTCCGGTTGCCGCCAAGCGAATTAATGTTGCACCGCTACTTTCAGCGATCGCCAATTGCGAAAAAGTAATGCCGTTGGCGAGTGTTAGCAAATCTTTGCCATCTTCAAAGTCGGCGATCGTATCGATGCCCGAATTGGTAGATAGTAGGAAGCGATCGCCCCCGAGGCCTCCAATCAAACTATCATCTCCATTTTCACCGCTGAGGAAGTCGTCGCCATCACCGCCAAGCTGGATATCGTTACCTTTGCCGCCGTAAAGACTGTCGTTGCCTTCACCTCCAATCAGGCTATCTTGACCGCGATTTCCGAACAGGATATCTTGCCCGTTATTGCCGAATAAATTATCGATTCCTTTGCCGCCGTAAAGACTATCGTCGCCGTCGCCGCCGTCGAGGGAATCATTGCCTTGATTTCCGTGTATCCAGTCATTACCGCCAAAGCCGCTGAGAGTATCATTGCCGCGTTTGCCGGTGATGACATCGTTACCGCTGTCGCCGGAGAGGATGTCGTCGCCGTCAGTGCCGCTTTGAGTGGAGTTAGCTGCGATCGCATCTAATTCCCCCCTAATCAAAGGAACAGCAGGAACGGACGGCAGAGTCGCTTGTTGAATTTGGGCATCTAAAGCAGCGCCAGTATTTTCCGCAACTACCGCTGCAATAGTTTTAATGCCGGCACCGGCTTCCTTGAAATCTTTGGCTGTCTCCCCTAAAGCTACCTTTTGCACGCGCGCAACTTCTCGGTTAATTGAAGCTGTTGCCGTGTTGGATACAACGAAGTCAATGCGCTGATTTGCTTCGGCCATTACCTTAGCTGCATCCGGGGCAATTTGCGACAACTGCTGGCTGTTAAAAGTCGAGTCTAACTGTTGGGAAATAGTTAGAGATTGCCGGAAAATTGACTGCAATTGGGCGGCATCGCTGAGATTGAGAGTTGTACCCGATTGAATTTGACCGGCGATCGCACTTACAACCGCTTTCACAATGTCAGTATTTGTCAGATTGGATGCACCGTCAATCAGTGCAACTGTTTGAGTGATGAAATTTTGGACTTTTACCATTGCAGTCAAAGTTTCGACACCGCCCGCTATATTGTTTTCGGTAGCTGCGATCGGGTCAAAATCAGTGATGTCAACTTCAGCGGGAATCGAAAGAGAAGAGTTGACCAGAGATTCGGCGCGATCGCTGTCAATTCCTTTGTCAATTAAATCCGCTACCAGAGTAGTTAACAGCGTGACAACAGTAGCGTAAGGCGGTGCAGTGACGGGTGTTTCTAGAGGCAAACCCGTAGCAGTATCTGTGCCGCCGAAAGCAACAATATTGCCTTCATCAGGATCGACTTCGCCATTTTGATTCTTGTCAAACACCTCGGAGGAAAAATCGAGTTCGTATTCACCTTTAGGGCCAGTTTTTGTAGAAGGTTCCTGGGTATCCAGTACCCCATTCTTGTTAGCATCAAAGAACACAGTAGCGCCAGCAATGTAACCGTCGATTACAGAACCCCGACCTTGATTGTAAAGATCGAAAAATGCTATATCTGATGCACCGGCAGCATCCCTGGCTGTTACCCGAATCCAGTAGTTTTGCTCGAGAGGCAACCTATTGTCAACTATGAAAGTCCGACTGCTGGCGTCGAAACTCATGCCAGTTGGTAAGGGGCTAATGCGGTTCCAACTTGTCGGGATTGGCGATTGCCCCCCGCTGACATTTCGCCACTCAAAGTTGGTGACATTTTCATACCAATCAGCAGTGTAAGTCAGCGTATCGCCGGGATCGGGGTCAGCGAAAGTGTTGTTTTGAAAAGTAAACTGCAATCTGCTAGGACGCCTACCCGATGCCAGTAACCTCAAACCTTGTTCGCGAAAAGGAATGTTTAAGACTGGCGGACGGTTGACGCCCGGACTCAGATTCAGATTAATATAACCTGACGATCCGCCGAAGCCGTCTACTGCTATTTTGTAAGTTCTACCGGCAGTAGCAGTAAAGTTGACTCGACTGGTTTGACCGCCAGCAGGGTCGTTATTATTGCTAGCAACAGTCGCCAAACTAGAAACAGAACCGCCAGTGTAAACCCCCAACAAAGTATCGAAAGAACTGCCGGCTGTAGAAACTGTTACCGGGCCGGAACTTGGGGCTGTCCAAGACCACCAAATAGATTTACCGCCGCTGTTACCTGCGTGATTTAATTCTCCTGTCTGTTTGGTGCCGTTGACATTTAAACCAGTTGTGGAAAAAAAACTACCGCTGACAGTTTTAGCTTTCTCAAAATTATCGTTTGAGTGCCGCCAATTAGCAGCATAAATTGCCGTATTGTTCAGTGTGCGAGCATTATTTGTCGAACTCGTTCCTGTGGGTTCGCCGAGATGAGTGAGATCGGGATTAGACCAGCGATTGATGCGTGGAATGGGTGGAGTGGGAGGCTCAGTCTGGTAAGACATGATGGTGCGGAAAGTGTTTGGACCCGTGGTATCCCGATAGCCGTAAGAGTAGGGATAAGCAATATCACCACCAGTGCTTTCTGCATTATGTTGAGCACCTAAATTGTGTCCTAGTTCGTGGGCAAAAGTTAAATTTCCTACTGCACAACTCGTTTTAATTACAGTAAAGCTTGAATTTGCAAACCCATAGCTTGGAGTTGTCATTAGGGAACCCCGACCGCAGATACCGGACTCTAAGTTATTAACAAATAAGCTCACCATGTCAGCCGAATAGGTATTCCGCAATTGGTGAACGTTGTCTAGAAAACCGTCGGAAGTATTGCGGAGTCTGTCTAAATCTGTGATGGAATTGCCACTTTCGCTGTAGGATATTTCCTCTCTGTGTACTATCCGTATCCGCTGGTTTACGCCACTATTTTCGTAACCTAAATTTGTTTCAGATTCAGCCAAGTCAATTAAGGTATTCATGGCGGCAGTACCACCGGCACCGTCTCTGGCTGACTTGGTATAAACGACCATGACATCTATTACCGCAGGGTCGTCGCCAGTCAAATCTCCGCTGATGTCTGGAAGGTCAGCAAAACTGTCGCTGGGGACGGGAACTGCATCGCTTTCTTGCTTTAATTCGGGAGAATCAGGAAAGGCGGCTTGGTCGATTTCTCGAATGCTATGGAGACCGTTACCGGCGTAGCGGATTTGGTAAAATTTGTCTTTATACCTGATATTGCCGATCGCAACGCCATCCTTTTTACTGTTGGTCAAGATGACTTCACTGTCATCTAAAGCACCTTTAATTCGACCAATTCGCACCCAACTTTCTCCATTGTATGAGGTTTTTACTTTGTCAATGATTACGTCAAAAGACGTATCGTTGAATAAGTTAAGGTTGAGCGATCGATCGTCTAAATCCAGTTGCGGCTTGTCTATTAAGTCAAATTTGACATTAGATAACCGCTGGCGCTTAACAGTGGGGTCGTCAAGGTCGGGTTCTGCAACAATTTGTCCCGGTATCAGGGGAATGAATAGAGAATTAGATTTGTTTGCTGGGGTATCGTTATCGCTATTGGTAACAGCAACATCGGCTGCATTTAACCCGGAGTATTTAGTGTCATTGCTGACAGCAGGTGCGGTAACAATGGTGTAATCTTTATTCCCGTCAGCAACACTGTCGTCTACCCCGGTTACTGTTACATTTTGCGGTGCATTCCAGTTGGCAGAGTTGAAGGTAAGAGATACAGGTGAAACTGTTCCTTCTGCTGTATTGGAACTGCTTAAATCTATTTTGACATCAGCAGTAGGTTGAGCGTTGAGTTTGACATTAAATGTTGCTTTTCCTTCCCCTTCATTAGTCGTTAATCCTGTTGTTGGGTTAACAGTAATACCAACAGGTGTTGCCGATCGTATTGGCGTGACAGGCGTTGGCGTTGGCGTCGGTGGCGCAGGTGTTGGCGTCGGTGGCGCAGGTGTTGGCGTTGGTGGCGCAGGCGTTGGCGTCGGTGGCGCAGGCGTTGGCGTTGGTGGCGCAGGCGTTGGCGTCGGTGGCGCAGGCGTTGGCGTTGGTGGCGCAGGCGTTGGCGTTGGTGGCGCAGGCGTTGGCGTTGGTGGCGCAGGCGTTGGCGTCGGTGCAGTATCGTTATCGGTAATGGCGACATTGACACCCCCAATTGCGATCGCACTATACTTACTATCAGCACTCGTAGCGGTATGAGAAATACTGCCCGTATGACTTCCTTCCACAACCGCATCGTCAACAGCCGTGACTGTGACAGGTTTCGCCACATTCCAGTTAGTAGCGTCAAAGGTAATCGGCGCGATCGCACTTATTTGATTCCCCACATCAAAGCTAATATTCACCGCTGCGGTGGGCTGCGAATTTAGTGTAACTGTATAACTGCCATTCGCAAATCCTTCCGTAGCAGTTGCGATCGCAGGAGAAATGCTGACACCTGCTGTGTCGTTGTCGCTGTTGGTGATGCCGACATCCGAGGGATTGAGATTGCTGTAATTGCTGTCTGTACTGACAGCAGCAGCAGTAACAATATTGTACGTTTGACTGCCGTCAGCAATATTGTCATCAACACCTGTTACCGTTACCTGCTGCGGAGTATTCCAGGTATTGGGAGTGAAAGTTAGGGTATTTGTCGAAACAGTTCCCTCTGCGGGATTGGAACTGGTGAGTGCGATCGCCACTGGTGCGATCGGCTGCGTGTTGAGGACAACGCTGAAATTAGCTTTTCCTCCCGCTTCAGTCGTAGTTAATCCCGCTGTCGGGTTAACGCTAATGCCAGGAGTTTCGTTATCGCTGTTACTAACGCTGACATCCGAGGGATTGACATTGTTGTAATTGCTGTCGGTACTGACAGCCGCAGCGGTGACAATATTGTAAGTTTTACTGCCATCAGCAATGCTGTCATCAACACCAGTCACCGTTACCGTTTGCGGTGCATTCCAGTTGGCAGGAGTGAAGGTTAAACTATTGCTAGAAACTGTTCCCTCTGCCGGATTGGAACTACTCAAACCAATGTTAACGTTAGCACTCGGTTGAGTATTGAGTTTGACGGTAAATGTCGCAGTGCCGCCCGCTTCTGTCGTCACTAATCCGCTAGCGGGATTGACGGCAATTCCCGCAGTATCGTCATTAGTAATAGTCGTTGTGGCGCTAGCAGTTGTAATTGTCGGATTTGGGCCGGGTGCAACCGGATTTGATAAGGTGACAGTAATAGTTTCGTCAGGTTCGATCGCACTATCGCCCAACACATCCAGCGTCAGAGTTTTGGATGTTTCGCCCGCAGCGAAATTAACCGTACCAGCGACGCCAGTTGCCCCGGAAGTGCCGCCGATCTTGTTGTAATCGCTGCTGTTTGTAGCAGTTCCTCCAATTGCATAATTTACACTGCTTACAGCATTGATGCCGCCGCTGCGAGTCACCGTGAAAGTAACAGGAGTTTTGCCGCTGTTGCCTTCGGCGGTGCTGGGAGTACCAGCAGCAATGGCGTAATCTATGGCATCATTGGCAGCAATTGTCAGTGTTGTTTGTTTTGTTGTACCTGCAATCCCGTCAGTAATTGTGCCAAAGTTGAACACCGCTGTTTCGGCGTTCTCTGGGATATTGTCAGGTTTGACAGTGACTGCTATATTCTGAGTCAGGGTTTTGGTACCTGCACTGAAGGTGAGAGTGGTAGGTGAAAAAGTGTAGTCTGAAGTTTGGGTAGCACTGCTGCTGGGGTTAATTGCGATCGGCACTATCAAATCTTTGACGGGACTGCTGCTGACAGTAACCGGAATATTAATAATAGTATCCGCGTTTCCTTCTGTGCCGCTGTAGGCAGCAGCGCCGAAATTCACTACAGGTGTATTGTTGAGTAAAACCGAGACATTGTTAGAATTTGTCCCGTTGTTTGCTGTTACTAAGTCTGTCTTGCCGTCAGCGTTAAAGTCCCCAACAGCAACAGCATAGGGATTAGCCGCCGCACCAAAGTTGCTAGCAGCCCCAAAACTGCCCGTACCATCTCCCAACAAAACCGAGACATTGTTAGAGTTTGTCCCGCTGTTCGCTACAGCTAAGTCTGACTTGTTATCGCTGTTAAAGTCTCCGACTGTAACAGAATAGGGACTTGTCCCCGCATTAAAGTTAGTAGCAGCCCCAAAACTGCCTGTCCCCGTCCCCAACAGAATTGAGACGTTGTTAGATTGATTGTTTGCCGTGGCTAAGTCTAACTTGCCGTCAGCATTAAAGTCTCCCGCGACGACAGACTGCGGACTTGTCCCCGCATTAAAGTTAGTAGCAGCCCCAAAGCTGCCTGTACCTGTCCCCAACAGGATCGATACGTTGTTAGATTGATTGTTTGCCGTGGCTAAGTCTAGTTTGCCGTCAGCATTAAAGTCTCCCGTGACGACAGACAGCGGCTGTTTCCCCACAACATCAAAGTTGGCAATCGCACCAAAGCTGCCCGTACCTGTTCCCAACAGGATGGATACATTGTTAGTGCTTCCGAAGGTGTATGTTGCCGTAGTTGCCGTAGCTAAATCTGGCTTGCTGTCCCCGTTAAAGTCCCCGACAGCAACAGAGGGAGTAAATATCCCTGTACTCAATGTTGTGGCGTTGCCAAAGTTACCTGTGCCTGTCCCCAACAGAATCGATACGTCATTAGAGACAAACTCCCCCGATCCGGTACTCTGAGGTGCGGCTAGATCCAGGTTGCCATCGCTGTTAAAGTCTCCCACGGCAAGGAAGTTGGGCCTACCCCCGGCGTTAAAGTTAGTGGCAGTGCCAAAGCTGCCTGTACCTGTCCCCAACAGAATGGAGATGTTGCTAGATCCACTATTTGATGTGGCGATATCTGGTTTGCCGTCTTTGTTAAAGTCTCCGACAACAACGGAATTGGGATTTGCGCCGACTGGAAAGTTGGTTGCGGTACTGAAAGTAGACATGATTAATTCCCCGATTAATTGACAACAGTAATTTTTGATTTTTGAAGCTGTGAAACTGATGCAAATCGCACCTAAGTTGGTGGCATCAGTATCCCGACGATCGCAAGTACAATTATGCCACCTCCCACAGCGATCGCTGCTATATTCCATAGCGAAAATCGACTGTTAGGATCGTGGTATGGTACCATTAGATTGTTGAGTTCATTCACACTCTTTTGAACAGGAAGCAGAGCGATTACAGAAAGTAATCCCGCTAGTCTGTATGGAATTGGGAGATTCCGACAAAATACGATAATCCCAATCCAAGCAACAGTCAGCCAAAGGGGACTAAAGTTGGCATAAACACTGCGAGATTTAGCCCAATTTTTAATCTTTGCAAGTAAGGGATAGCAATATAAAGTCCCGAATACAGTTCTCCAAAAGGGGCTAATGTTGCTTTCATCTTCCGCTTTTAATAGCTGCCAGTTTTTGTAAAACCAAAACAGTTGATAAAATCCAAACGTTACTATGGACATCACGAACAACTTAAACCGAGAAACAGGAAAGAAGATAGTTTGTGACTGTTCGTTCATATCAAAAACCTCATTGGTGGATACATTAATACTCGATCGGGACTTATACCCAATCCGGTCGATTATCTAATATGGTAGGGGCGGGTTCACCAACAATATCAGCCAATAATTGACAATCTCAAAAACCCGCCCCGGACGCGATCGTACTGTCGAAAATCGGGGCGGGTTTACAGAATCTCTCGTTTCTATTAAAGATATTCGCGAACCCGCCCCTACAGAAATTATGGTCGATTAACCGGACATCATATCAGTCCTATTGCTATTAGATGGAGCCAAAATTGCTGGCATTAATCGCACTTGCCGTCACCCCATTCAGAGAGGCTAAAATTTCTCCGGTTGCTGACAAGCGGATGAAAGTTGAACTGTTTTCTTGAGTAATTGACAATTGCGCGAAAGTCAGACCGTTACCCAAAACTAACAAGTCTTTACCAACTTCAAAGTCAGTAATAGTATCAGTCCCGGCATTGGTGGAAAGCAAGAATTTATCTACCCCATTCCCTCCAGTCAAACTATCACTTCCCAAACCGCCATCCAACAAATCATCACCGCGATTTCCAAACAAGACATCATCACCGCTACCGCCCAGCAAAGTATCGTTACCTTTGCCGCCGAACAGAGTGTCATTCCCAACACCGCCATCTAGGGAATCATTGCCCCTCAGACCCAGCAAAACATTATTCGTACTGTCGCCAGTGAGAATATCGTTGCCATTTGTACCGAGAATTCGGTTCGGAGAATTGCTACCCAAATTAGCGTCACCAGTGACAACAGGAACCGCCGAGCCCTCCGGCAATGTCACAGCTTGAATTTTGGTATCTAAAGCAGCACCAGTATTCTCAGCAACTAACTGGGAAATTGGCTTGCTTCCCGCACCAACTGCTTTGAAATCTTGAGTAGTTGCGCCTAAAGCTACTTGTTGGACGCGGGCAACTGCTTGGGGAATTGATGTTCCTGCTGGGTTGGAGACAGCGGCATCAATGCGCTGATTGGCTGTTGCCATTACTGTCGCAGCTTGCGAGGTAATTTGGGTGACTTTTTGAATGTTGAAACTGGGGTCAATCTGCTGGATTTTAGCAGCGGCTTGCTGAATTATTGGTTCTAGGGCGGCTGCATTACTGAGATTTAAGACAGAACCGGATTGGATTTTCTCGCCCATTGAACCCACAACAGCCTTGACAATATCCTGAGTAGATGCACTAGATGCGCCGTCAATTAAACCGGCTGTTTGAGTTATCGCGTTTTGGACTTTTACCATTGCTGCGAAAACTTGGACGCCGCCCGGTTGGTTGTTGTTGGTGGCTGCGATCGGGTCTAAGGTAGTCAGGTCAACATCAGCGGGGAGAGAAAGCGCTGATTTGACTAAAGATTGTGCTGTTTCCGGTGCAACTCCCTTGTCTGTCAAGCCGGCGACTAAGCTGGTTAACAGCGTGACAACTGTAGAATCTGGTGGTGCGGTGAGTGGTGTTTCTAGAGGTAAACCAGTGGCGGTGTCAGTACCACCCGTGGCAACTAAATTTCCTTCTGATGAGTCAATTTCTCCATTCTGATTTTTGTCGAAAATGTCGAAGGGAATATTGAGATTAAACTCACCGTTGCTGTCAGTGATGGTGGATGGTTCGTCAGTATCTTTAATGCCGTTTTTGTTGGCATCTAAGAAGAGAGTTGCACCCGCGATATAACCGTCAATTGCAATGCCAGTAGAAAAGCGATTGTCGCGGTACAGGTGGAAAGAGTCACTGACACTAGCACCAGCATTGTCCGTTGCTGTCACCTTAATTGGCAAATAGAATTGCAGGGGAACATTGCCCGCATTCAAATTAACGTTAAAGGTGAGTGTATTCGGATCGAACTTAAGCCAATCCGGCGGAATGAAATTGCCAGTATTCGGGTTGACGCTAAGCCAATCGATAGGGGGAATTCCTCCCGGGCGAAAACTGTTGGCTGGTTCCGGTACAAGTGAGTAGGAATAAGTCAGTTTATCGCCCGGATCGTCGTCGATAAAAGTATTAGCAGCAAGAGTTAAACTGAAGTCGCTGTGAAAATTCTGGCGACCCTGACTGAGGATGGGATTGTTAACCCTTGGCGGACGGTTCCCAACAATGCCTCCTGCTAAGGCCAGTACATCAACGCGCTTGAAATCAAGACCTGTATTGGTAACGTTATCGTCTTCGTCGTCCCCGTCGTTGATAGTGACACCCGTTGATTTCAAAAGATTGGCGAACTCGGTTGGCGTCAGTTTGCGGCCCAATTTTTGCTGTGCTAACTGTTGGGCTAATACAGCAATCCCGCTAATGTAGGCTGTAGCTTGACTGGTACCGTGATAGGTGATTAAATCGCCATCTTTGCCCGCACCGGTGACAGGTGCCCCCGGTGCGAAAACTGTGCTTAATGTCGCGCTACGCTGAGAAATGGGGAGAATGCGATCGGCAGCAGTGGTATTAGCGGTGACGAATTTTGTAGGATCATACTTGACAAAATAATCGTCATAATTGTACAGACCAATGTCAGAGTTATATACCGCGCCAACTGACAGCGAATTCGGATCGGCGGCAGGGTATTGCACGCCTGGATCGTTCTGGTACTGGTAGTAACGGTTGCCTGATGAGGAGGCAACAATTATATTCTTCGCCGCCAAAGCTGCCAGTTCATCTCCAATACCGTAGGGTAAAGTAGAAGTAGGACTGGGATAATTTTCGGCGTCGCCGAAGGACATATTGACACTGGCAATCTTGTAAGTGTCTGCATTTTCCAATACCCACTGCAAGGCTTGTTCTACAAATGCAAACTTATTTTTTTCGTCTTTTTCACGAGGCGTATCCCGAAATACCTTGAGGCCGATAATGTTAGCACCTGGTGCCACCCCTTTGTAGGTTGAGTCTTGGGAACCAATGATGCTTGCAATGTTCGATCCGTGTCCTTTTCTGTCGCTAGCATCCGCGTCGCCGTCGGCAAAATCGTAGTTAAAAACGATGCGATCGCTGATGCCGTTTGAGTTGGTGTCCGGGCCAAAAAATGGGTGATTTAAGTCTATGCCAGTATCTAATACTGCTACAGAATAACCGCTGCCGTCAATCCCGGAAAAACTCGGTGTGGCGCGGAATTTATCCAGCTTAATCAATGAATTGGATACACTGGCGGGGGTCAAATGATTGGGATTGGGGTCATCAGTGCCGTCAATATCGTTAAAATTCGCTGGGGCGATCGGGTTGTTATTAATCAGCGAAGTGGTGACATTAGGGTTGAGTGTGGTAACAGAATTGGTGCTGTTAACATTGGTAAGATTCGGTGTGGCAGCAAGGAAATTGTTGTTGCTCAGGAAATTGAATGAATTGGGGTTGCTGCTGTTAGAAGAGTTTGTGGTATTTGAACTTAACGGCGTAGGTGTGGAGGAAGTATCTTGATACCCTGTGGTTGTGACACCTGAAAGGCGAGGTACAGCAGACAGATTTAAGTTGTATGGAGTTTCGGCACCATTAACTGAAGCAACTCGAATTCTGTAAGTGCCGTGTTCCAAAAGGCGGTTGATTGACTTGGAAGAGTTGCCAGAATTTTGTGCCGTTGAGATGACATTTAGACTGCTGTCAAGCAGTTCAACTTTCACATCAGAAGTGAATCCGTTGACTGACAAGCTGAAGTCATTTTTAGCACCGATCGTGAATTTGTAGAAATCTTCGTCAGCGCTGCTAACTGAATCACTATGAGTTTTGAGAGCAGAAGTTACATTGATGTCACTGGCTGTATTTGCCGTGTTTGCAGCGTCGTCTTTTGGTGCGGCAGTAGTGGTCTTGTTGTCAAGATTGGTAACAGCAACATCGGCTGCATTTAACCCGGAGTAGTTGCTGTCATTGCTAATAGCAGGTGCGGTAATAATGGTGTAAGCTTTGTCGCCATCAATTACAAGGTCATCAACACCTGTTACTGTTGCCGTTTGTGCTATAGTCCAGCTAGCAGAAGTGAAGGTAAGTGATTGCGGAAAAACAGTTCCTTCTGCTGTATTAGAACTGCTTAAATTTATTGTGACATCGGCAGTAGGTTGGGTATTGGGTTTGACAGTAAATGTTGTTTTTAGTCCGCCTTCATCAGTCGTTAATCCTGTTGTTGGGTTAACAGTAATACCAGGAGGTGTCACTCTTCTGACAGGTGTTGGCGTTGGTGGCGTGACAGGTGTTGGCGTTGGTGGCGTGACAGGTGTTGGCGTTGGTGGCGTGACAGGTGTTGGCGTTGGTGGCGTGACA